>DATGQR010000486.1:0-9705 GCA_035304105.1 Thermomicrobiales bacterium
GAGGAGCAGCTCGACATCGCGCTTGGCCTGCTCGGTTATCGCGTCGCCAGCGGGAATGCGAACTGGCCCCGCCTGCTGAGCGCGGCCGCTCGCCAGACCGTCCACCGCAAGCTGCCCTCGCGTGCCCCTGCCAGGTCGATGGAAGAGCGCCAGCTGGCCGCCGAAGGCGCACGCGCCCTTTACATCCTGGGGCAGACTGCGTTCATGCACGGCGATGCCGTGGGCTCGCTGCGCGCCGCAATCCAGGCGCTGAATTTCGCCGAGCGGGCCGCCGTCGAGGAGAATATGGCGCTCAACTACGCTATCGTCGCGCTCACCGTGTCGGGGGTCCCGGCTCCGCGTATCGCCCGCCACTATTGCCGGCTCGCCCTTGCAGCACTGGAGCGAAACCCGTCCACGCCGGAGCGCGCGCGAGCGGTCGAGGCCCTGGCTGTCTACGCCATCGCCAACGGCGATTGGGAGTTCGCCGGCCCGTTCGCCAAAGAAGCCGAGGCGCTTTTCGAACGCCTGCAACACCGACGCTACCGGGATGAGTCGACGGGGTTGCGTGCCCTGGTCGCGTATTGGGGTGGAGACCTGCCCCTGGCCGCCCGGCTCTGGACGGAATGCGCGCTCTCCGCCGAGCACCGCGGCGACCTGATGGCGATCTGCTGGGGCCGCGCCGGCCTGGTCGAAGTCGAGCTGCGGCGCGGGCGGCGCAGCGCCGAGAGCCTGCTGGCCGAACTGGAGCGCATTCACCACCCGGAGCGGCTGCCGGTGGGCGAGGTCGTCCGGCTGCACGGCGCGCGGTCGCGCTGCCTGCTGCTCGCTGGCGATGCCACTGGGGCGCTGGCCGAGGCGCGCCGCGGGCTGGCCTGCGTTGCCGGCGTCAAGCGGCCGATCTCCTACTCCCTGCCAGGCTATGAGCTGCTGCAGGACACGTTGATCGAGCTGGACCGCGCCGGCGCGGCCGCGGTCGACGGAGAGCTGGCTGAGATCGTCGATCGAATTGGCAACTTTGCCCGGATCCACCCGATCGCCGGCCCGGCCTACCACTACGGACGCGGCTACCGCAGCCGGCGAGCCGGGCGCGCGTCCGCCGCCCGGCAAGCCTGGCAGGAGAGCCTGTCCAGGGCCGAACGGCTACAGATGCCCTACGAGCAGGCCCGCGCCCATCTCGCGCTGGCTACGCTGGCGACCGACGAGGGGCGCGCCGAGCACCTGCGCGCCGCCCGGGCGCTCTACCAGCGCGTCGGCGCGCAGTCGCCCCCGCCGCGGGAGCCCGTAGCTTCGGCCAGTTGAACGACCTCCCGGATTCCGCCACAATACCGTCAGGCGCATGCAGGCACGGATGACCTGTCGCTCCACGCCGTCGGATTGCATCCAGCGCGCCAGCTCAAGGGGGTAAAGATGGTTCAGCCGCTCACCGTCGAAGATATCCGCGCGCCGGAAGCCGGACAGCAGGCCAAACCACCGCTCTCGCCCGATGAATTGGCCGTGCTCGACGAGATCCAGCGCCGCGTCCTCTGGCTCAGCACGCTCATCATCCACCACGCCAACAACGTGCGCGAGAAGCGCGACGGCCTCAAGGTCGGCGGCCACCAGGCCTCCAGCGCGTCGGTCGCCACGATCATGACCGCACTCTACTTCCACGCGCTGCGCTCCGGCGACCGCGTCTCGATCAAGCCGCACGCATCGCCGGTCTTCCACGCCGTCCAGTACCTGCTCGGCAACCTGCCGCGCGAGTACCTGACCGAGCTGCGCGCCTATGGCGGCTTGCAGTCCTACCCCAGCCGCACCAAGGACCCGGACCCGGTCGACTTCTCGACCGGCTCGGTCGGCCTCGGCGCGGTCGCGCCCAACTTCGCCGCCCTGGGTCACCTCTACAGCCAGAAGCACTTCGGCGAGGTCACCTCGCGGCGCTTCATCTCGCTGGTCGGCGACGCCGAGCTGGACGAGGGCAACGTCTGGGAGGCGATGATCGAGGACGCCCTCAAGTCGGTCAGCAACGTGCTCTGGATCGTCGACCTCAACCGTCAGAGCCTCGACCGGGTCATCCCGGGCATCCGCGCCGCCGAGTTGAAGACGCACTTCGCCAACAGCGGCTGGCGCGTGCTCGAAGCCAAGTATGGCCGGGAGCTGCGCGCCGTCTTCCAGCGCCCTGGCGGCGAGGCGCTGCGCCGGACAATCGACGACATGGAGAACGAGGAGTACCAGGGCCTGATCCGGCTGGACGGCGCCGAGCTGCGCGAGCAGATCACCCACCGTGGCGGCTCGCTCGACCAGGACGTGGCCCGGGCGCTGGCCGACGTGCCCGACGAGATCCTGCCGAGCCTGATCTCCAACCTGGGCGGCCACGATCTCCAGGACCTGATCGACATGCTCGAGGAGGGCCTGCGGCCGTCCGACCGGCCGGCGATCCTCTTCGCCTACACGATCAAGGGCTGGCAGATGCCCTTCTACGGCGACGCCCTGAACCACTCCGCCCTGCTCAACGACGACCAGATCGAGCAGATGCGCGAGGCGCTCGGCATCCCGAAGGGCCAGGAGTGGGAGCGCTTCGACCCCGACACTCCGGCTGGCAAGCTCTGCCAGATCGCCCGCGAGCGCATCTACGGCGAGGAGGTCAAGGTCGAGCCGCAGGTGACGGCCGACCAGATCCCGACCCACCTGGGACATAACCGCCTGCCCTCGACCGCGACCCAGGAGGCGTTCGGGCGGCTGCTGACCCAGCTCGCCGACATCGAGCCGATCGGCAAGCGCATCATCACGACCTCGCCGGACGTCTCGATCTCGACCAACCTGGGCGGCTGGATCAACAAGGTCGGCGTCTTCCGCCCGGAGCCAGCGAAGATCTACTTCAACGCGCCGCGCCAGCTGCTGCGCTGGGAGCCGGCTCCGGAGGGCCAGCACATCGAGTTGGGCATCTCCGAGATGAACCTGTTCATGTTCCTCGGCTCGCTGGGCCTGAGCATGGAGCTCTCCGGCCAGCTGCTCTTCCCAATCGGCACAGTCTACGACCCCTTCATCTGTCGCGGGCTGGACGCCCTGATCTACGGCTGCTACTCCGGCTCGAAGTTCATCTTCGCCGGCACGCCCTCGGGCGTCTCGCTGGCCCCTGAGGGCGGCGCGCACCAATCGACGATCACGCCCTCAATCGGCCACGAACTGCCAGGCCTGATCGCTCACGAGCCGGCCTTCGCCCAGGAGCTGGAGTGGCTGCTGCTTGATGCCCTGCGCCAGTGCACCGACCGCGAGAACGGCAAATCCACCTACCTGCGCCTGTCGACCAAGCCGGTCGATCAGCGACTGATGACACCGGCGCTGGAGCGGCTGGGCCAGGAGGAGCTGCGCCGCCAGGTGCTGACCGGCGGCTACCGGCTCATCGACGCGCGCCTCGACGCGGAGTCGCCGGTCGACCCGCGCGACACCGTCCAGATCGTCGCCAGCGGCGTCATGGTCCCAGAGGCGGTCGAGGCGGCCCGGATGCTGCACGAAGAGGGCATCGCAGCCAACGTCATCAACCTGACATCGCCACAACTCGTCTATGAGGAGTGGCGCGACTGGCAGCGTGCCCAGATGCGCGGCGAGACACTGGAGCGTGGCCGCGGCCGGATCGCCGATCTGATCCCCGAGCACGAGCGCCGCGCCCCGATCATCACCGTTCAGGACGGCGCGTCGCACTCGCTCTCCTGGATCGGCAGCGTCTATGGCGCGCCGCTCTTCGCGCTCGGCGTCGACGACTTCGGCCAGTCCGGTGACATCCCCTCGCTCTACCGTCACTTCGAGATGGACGCCGAACACATCGCCTCCTCAGCCTTTGCGGTGCTCGACCTGCGCGATGAGTAGGGGTGTAGGGAAGAGGGAAGAGGGAGCAGGGAAGAGGGAAAGACGGGCCCTTAGAGTTGCCTCTTCCTACGAACGACAACCTACAAACCACAAACTGCCGTTTCTCCTCTCTATCCTCCTCGCGCTGCTGACGCTCACACCGCTGATTGCCGGGGCCGATCAGCAGGGGGTGATCGGGTTTCCGGTCACCGGCGACGCGGTCGGGGGGACGGGGAACATCTTCGTGCGCGGCATCGCCTCGCACGCCTGGTGGCTAGATCCCGAGGTCTACGGCGATCAACTCCTCCCGGCGCTCGACGACCTGCAGGTGACGACGGTGCGGCTGAGCATCGACTGGAAGGTATTCGAGCCGGAACCGGGCGTCTGGGACTGGTCGATCTACGACCGGGTGCTCGGCGAGCTGGCACGGCGCAACATCGTGGTCGTGGCCGACTTCAACACGATCCCGCCCTGGGCATCGACCAACCCGGAGACCTGCGGAAACGTGATTCTGGAGGTCCCAACCTGCCAGCTGCGCGAGGATATGTACGACGAGTTCGCCAACGCCATGCGGGCGGCGCTCCAGCGCTACTCCTGGATTCGACACTGGGAGTTCTGGAACGAGCCTGAGATGTGGACCTACCTGGGCAACGACGGCCCGCTCTACCTGACCCACCTCAAGATGTTCTACGACATCGCTCACGAGGTGAACCCCTACGTCGTCGTGGCCGCCCAGACGCTGGTCGGGCCGGAGTACATGGACTGGCTCTACAACACCAGCGCGGCCTGGTACGGCCCCGGCAATGAGCCGTGGGACGCCGTCTCGATGCACCCCTACAACTTCTACTTCGTGCCCGAGGAAGGACAGCCGCCGCTGGAGATCAATTACGACCGCATCCGCCAGATGCGCGAGATGATGGTCGCGCGCGGCGACGGCCACAAGAAGATCTGGATCACCGAGTTCGGCTGGACCAACGAGGAGCAGTGGCAGGCACGTAACCTCCCGGTGACGCTCGACTGGCTCCAGAGCCAGCCGTATATCGAGTTCGCCCACCTCCACATGCTGCACGACTGGAACGATGAGCCGCACGACCAGTTCGGCTTGATGCGCATCATCCCCACGCCCAACGGCTACATCGTGCTGGACGAGAACACGAAGTTCGAGCCAAAGGAGCTCTATTACAACACCTACAAGGACTACCCGATGACCTTGCCCGGCCGGCCAACGACCGAACCCGGCGCGCAGCACTTCCCAGAGACCGGCCACAGCATCGCCGATCCCTTCCTCAAGAGCTGGGTGGCCCGTGGCGGGCTGGACGGCCCCGGCCTGCCTTTGACGAGGCCCTACGTTCGCGCGAACGCCGAGGGCGCCTGGGTGTTGGTGCAGGATTTCGAGCGCGCCCGGCTGGAGTACCAGCCACAACACGCCGGCCAGCCGGCCGAGGTGATCGGCGCCTCCGTCGGGCGCGAGATGGCCGCGGGGCACGCCAACCTCGAAGCGTTCGTGCCCGAGGGGCCGTGCGTCGACGACGACTGGTCGATGTGCTTCGAGGAGACTGGTTTCATGGTCTCCGGCGGCTTCCGCGACTTCTGGCTAACGCACCACGGCGAGGTCAATCTGGGCTTCCCGATCTCCACCGAGTTCGTCGAGGACGGCGTCACTGTCCAGTACTTCGAGCGCGGACGGCTGGAGTACCGGCCGGATCACCCGCAGCAGGTCGTCATGTCTGACCTCGTGCGCCAGCAGCTCATTGCCCAGGGCTGGCTGAACGACGACGGCTCCGTCCCGACCGACGACCTCCGCCTCCCCACTCGCCGCGCGTTCTCTTAGCCCGGCTACCACATCGCGTTACAGATCACCCATCCGCATCTAAGGACCGCGCCTGGCCATGACTCGTAGGGGTGGAGCTTGTCTCCACCCGGTGTTGGTTGACGTGCCGCTTGCCGGGTGGAGACAAGCTCTACTCCTACGGTGTTGGGAATGCCTGGATCCTTGGCATGGTCGAGTGATTCGCGGTAGGGCAGGGGGTCTTGTTTGACGCGGCCTGCACGCCCTGCCCTCTGTACTGGTGGCGTGACGGGTCTAAACGAGCTGAACACTGTTCCTCAGGCTCTCCGGGCAGAGACCGCCAGTGCCGATGGCACGTCGCGCTCTCGTCGTTCACAGAATCGTCACATTCTTGCCGAAGTCTCGCGAAGTTCCTGCGGGAATATAGCTGTGACGGACAGGGCCGGCCCGATGGTGGGCCGACCTGAGGACGTGCAACGGAAAGGTGTTCGATGGCGAACATGACTCGAGGAAGAGACGCGAGCGCGGTCCTCGAAGTCCGCGGGCTGACCAAGCGCTATGGTTCCTTCGCGGCGGCCAACGATGTGAGCTTTCGCGTCTACCGGGGCGACGTGTTCGGATTTCTCGGCCCCAACGGCGCCGGCAAGAGCACGACGATCGGGATGCTCCTGGGGCTGATCAAGCCGACGGCCGGCGAGATCAGCCTGTTCGGCCTGCCGCCTTCGCGGCACAGCGAGGGGCTGGCGAACGTCGGCGGGATCATCGAAGCTCCCGCCTTCTATCCCTATCTCAGCGGCCGCGACAACCTGCGCGCGCTGGCCCACCTGCGGCCCGGCACGACCCGGCAGCGGATCGACGAGGTGCTGGATCTGGTCGGGCTCGGCGAGGCTGCAACGAAGAAGTTCGGCAAGTACTCGCTGGGCATGAAGCAGCGCCTGGGCATCGCCTGGACGCTGCTGCACGACCCCGATCTGCTGATCCTGGATGAGCCGACCAACGGGCTCGACCCGGCCGGGATGCTCGAGGTGCGCCACCTGATTCTCAGCCTGGCCGAGCAGGGCAAGACGATCTTCGTCTCCAGCCACCTGCTCCACGAGATCGAGCAGGTCTGCGACCGGGTGGCCGTCATCCGCCGGGGCGAAGTGATCATCGAGGGCGACGTCGACGAGCTGCTGAGCCAGACCGAGCGGCTGATCATCCGCACGCCGCAGCTGCGCGACGCGGCCGCCCTGCTGCGCGGACTGCCCGGCGTGCGCGACATCGAGGCCGCGGACGACCTTCTGCGCGTCGACGCGCCCGAGGTGCGTCCGGCCACGCTCAACGCCGAGCTGGTGCGAGCCGGGATCGAGGTCGACGAGCTGCGCCGCGAGCGCGCTTCGCTGGAGTCGACATTCCTTGAAGTGACCGGCGATCAATGGGAAGGGAACGCGGCAGCATGACGACGCGAGCAATGACGCTCGACAGGAGCGCAGAAGCGCAGGCCGGGACGGCAACTCGCCCCGCGCCGCGCTTCGTCGATCTGCTCCAGATGGAGTTCATTAAGACGCTGCGGCGCAGGATGACCCATGTAATCTTCGCGATCATGGCGCTGATGGTCGCCGGGCTGCTCTCGCTCGGCTACCTGGTCGTGTTCGTCTTCGAGAGCAACCCCGACGCCGAGATCACCGACGTCCTACTACCAAGAGTGCTGGAAGACGGCTTCGAGATCATCGCGATGCTCGGGCCGATCCTGATCGCTATCCTGGCGGCCGGAATGGCGGGCTCGGAGTTCAGCTGGGGCACGATGCGGACGATGGTCGGTAGCGGCGTCCCGCGCGCCCGGCTGCTCCTGGCGAAGCTCAGCGTGCTGGCGGTCGCGAGCTTGCTGCTGGTGATCACGGGCACGGTGGCGCTCGCGGGGGTCTCGACCGGCATCTCGGTGATCGAGGGCTACGGGCTGCGCCTGAGCTGGCTCGACCTCTCGACAGGCTACGATGTGATGCTGATGCTGGCGCGCACCACCTTCTTGCTGCTCGTCATCGCGGGGCTGTCGTTCTCGATCGCGCAGCACTTCCGCTCGGTCGCCGCCGGCATCGCAATCGGCATCGGGATCATGGTCTTCGGCCCGATCCTGGCGGAACTCGCGGGGCTGATCGGCAACATCGGTGAAACGCTCAACGACTATGTCATCACGTCGGCCATGTCGACGATCGTGAGCCTCAATACGTTCGAGGCGCGGGAGATCCCGCCAGTGTTGCCCGGTCCCTGGGAGGCCGCCGCCACGCTGGCGCTCTACGCCGTCATCCCTATCGGCCTGGCGCTCTGGAGCTTCCGCCGCCGCGACATCACGGTCGACTAGTTCTCAGAGCGCCCGTCCATCCAACACCCTGCGACCGGAGCTGATCCGGTCGCAGGGTCGTCTTCGCGAGCGCCAGCGGCTCGTTCACACTTTCGTCAAGACTTCGTGATTCGGACGCCACAGGCGTTCCGTACCATACTTATGAGTCCGGGAGCGTTCCCGGGCAACCAACGACAACGATGTCGGAAGGAAAGCATCATGGCACGCGTCTCAACGTTTGAAGGCACGACCGGTCGAGTAGCCCGAGCGGGGCAGCGGCGCTCCACTCGCTTCCCAGAGTCGCCCTGGCAGCAGCTCGTCGAAGTCGGCCGGATTCTGGCGCTTTCAGTATTCTCACCACAGACACTCGTCGCCGAGGAGCAGTCCTGGGTCCACCAGGACCGTCGCTCGGCGCGCGATGACCAGCGGACAACCCAGACGACGAAGGCGGATACCCAAACATGGCACACGTCGTGGTAGTCGAGGATGAGCGCGAGATCGCGCGGCTCATCGAGGACGCCCTGCGCGAGGAAGGACACGAGGTCGAAGTCATTCGCGACGGGCTGACGGCGCTCCAGCGGCTGACCGGCTCCGGCCAGGAAGACCCCGACCTGATCGTGCTCGACCTGATGCTGCCGGGTGGGGTCGACGGGCTGGAGATCTGCCGAGAGGTGCGCCGGGAGAAGATCACACCGATCCTGATGCTCACCGCCAAGTCCACCGAGCTGGATCGCGTGCTCGGCCTGGAGCTGGGCGCGGACGACTACCTGACCAAGCCGTTCTCGATCCGCGAGCTGCAGGCGCGCACCGGCGCGATCCTGCGGCGGGTGGCGATGATGAGCGCCCGCTCGCGGATCGAGGACCACCCCGACCGGCCGATCGTCCACGGCGCGCTGGAGATCGACCCGCTCAGCCGCACCGTGCGCGTCGACGGCCAGGCGGTCAGCCTGACGGCGCGCGAGTTCGAGCTGCTCTATCTACTGGCCTCTAACCCGGAGCGCGCCTTCAGCCGCTCATACCTCCTCGACCGGCTCTGGGAGGCGGATTTCGCCGGCTTCGAGCGGACAGTCGACACCCACATCCTGCGCCTGCGCCGCAAGCTCGGCGTGAACGAGGCGGTCGCCGCCCGGATCGTCACCCTGTGGGGCGTCGGCTACAAGTACACGCTGAGCGACGCCGAGCGAGCCTGAGCGTGGCAGCCAGGAGGACGTGATGGGGCGCCTCGTTTCAATGGCGCTGGGCCTCTACCGGCAGCGCATCAGCGTCCAGCTCATCGTCTCTAGCGTGCTGGTCGTCCTCCTGACGACCGCGCTAATCGAGCTGGCGATTCTCGCGTTCGCCTACGTCGTCTTGCGCACCGACCAGGTCGACGGCATCGACGAGACGATGGGGATTCAGGCTCAGCTAGCGGCGGTCACACTGGCCTCCTCGCCCGAGATGGAGCGTGTTGCGACCGGAAACGCCACGGCGAACGACCACGGCGCACTGAGCTTCAAGCTCTTCGAGTGGGTCCAAAACGGCGTGGCGCTCAGCCCCGAGGGGCTCCCTACCAGGCTAGGCGACGATCCGCGAGCGGCGCTCATCGACCCTGAGGGGCGCGTGATCGCGACCACCAACGCCCGGTGGGCCATGCCTCAAACAAACTTCAATGAGATAGGGTTCATCCCGGCGCAGATCGTCGCCGAGCGCGCGCTGGAACTGCGCGGCAGCCCCACCGCCTGGAACAAGACCTATGTGCTGGACTTCGCTGGCGATACACTGGCGGCCGCCCACCCAGTCATTACCGAGGAAG
>DATGQR010000487.1:0-6746 GCA_035304105.1 Thermomicrobiales bacterium
ATCCCGGCTGATATCCCCGAGGAGACGGCGCATCGGATCCGCAGCCTGGCGATCGCCGCCTTCAAGGAGGTTGACTGCGCCGGGATCGCGCGTGTCGACTTCTTAATGGACCGGCACACCGGCGAGCTGTACCTGAACGAGATCAACACCCTGCCCGGCTTCACCTCGATCAGCATGTACCCGAAGCTCTGGGAGGCGACCGGCCTGCCGATCTCCGAGTTGGTCGACCGCCTGGTGCAGCTTGCCATCGAGCGGTTCGATGAGCGCGGCGGCAGCTAGCCCGCGCCGCGCCGGGCGCGCCTCCAGAAGCGACCGCCTCCCGCGCCTGGCCCGCTGGACGGGCGAGATGGCGGCGAGCGGCCGCCTGCCGGCCTTCCTGGTGGCGCTGACCACCGGGCTGCTGGCTTTTGCGTTCCTCTTCACCGTCGATTACCCGGTCAGCGCGATCACCGTCGAAGGTCTGACCGTCGGGGAGGCTCACGAGGTCGTTGAGACTTCGGGCTTGCTGGGAGATCCCGTCTTCCGGGCCGAGCTGGAGGAGGCGGCCGAGCGGGTCGCTGCGCTGCCCTACGTCGAGCACGTCGAGGTGTCGCTGACCATACCCGGTGAGGCGACGATCCAAATCACCGAGCGCGAGCCGGCGCTGATCGTCGCGCGCGGTTCCGAGCGCCTACTGGTGGCCACCAGCGGCGCGGTCATGGCAAATTCGACGGACCTTGACGGCCTGCCGGTGCTGAAGGTGAGTCAAGACGCACCGCTCGACGACAGCGCGATGCCGCAGGATCTGGTTGACGCCGTCGCGCTGATCGCCGCCGAGCGGGGCAGCGACGTCGAACTGCGCTGGACCAGGGACGACGGCCTGATCCTCTCGCTGCCGTCTGGCCGCGCGGCGATCTTCGGCGAACCCGAGCGCCCGGCCGCCAAGCTCGCCGTGCTGGAAGCTGTCGAGGACCAGATCGATGCCGACTGGCGGATTCTCGACCTGCGCGAGCCGACGCGCCCCGCCTACCGCTAATCCGCACACAACTGACCGGACGATGTGTACGTACATCGTGTGATAAGATGGGACCGGTTTCACGCTAGCAGCGTTTCGAATCACATCGAACTAGCGGAGTCGGTCGCTCCACCAGGCACAGCCGACATCGTGGGTGAAGGAGGTAGCAGGCGTGGCGGAGCAGCAGTTCATCGGGATCGACGTCGGATCGACGAAACTCGGAATTGCGGTCGCCGCCAGCAACCCTGCCGGCGGCCTGCGCTACCTGGGACACGACAGCGTGCCGGTCGCCGGCGTCAGGCACGGCGCGGTCATCGAACAGGCGGCCTTCTCGGCGTCGTTTGGGGAGGCCATCAACGTCGCCCGGGCCATCGCTGGCCGCCCGGTCGCGGACATCGTCGTGAGCATCGGCGGCTGGCTGGTGAACCCGGTCACGCGCCAGGCGCAGATCAACGTCGACACCGGATATCCGATCTACCAGGCTGACGTTGACCGGGTGATCGCCGAATCGCGGGTTGACGACGAGCCCGGCCAGCAGCTCATTCACCGGGCCGTCCAGGGCTTCGCCGTCAACGGCGAGCGGCTGCTCAACCCGCTCGGCCGGGTGGGGCGCACGTTGCACGTCTGGGTGCGGGATTTCACGATCTCGACGACGCTGGCCGAGAGCCTGCGGGCGGCAGCCGCGGCATTCGACGCGCGCATCCACGCGATGGTGCCCTCGGCCGTGGCATCGGGCGAAGCGGTGCTGCGCCCGGACGAGCGCGAGCGCGGGGTGATCCTGCTGGACATCGGCGGGACGATCACCGACATCGCGCTCTACACCGACGGGGTCCTCTACGACCTCGGCGGGCTGGACCAGGGCGGCGTGCAGATCTCCCAGGACATCGCCGCGGTCCTGGGGATGCCGCTCGACGTGGCGGAGCAGGTCAAGATGCGGCATGGCGTCGCGTCATTGGACCTGATGCAGCAGCTCGACGTGGAATGGACGCCGCGCGGCATCGCCAGGCTCCAGCGGGAGGCGCGGCAGGGGTCGCTGCGGCGCGACGTTCCGCGGGCGATCGCTGGCGCGCGCTACGCCCAGCTGCTGACGGCAGTTCGCTCGTTCATTGGGGAGCATGCCCGGGGCTTGCAATTTCACGCCGGAGTTGTCATAACTGGTGGGACAGCCAGTATGCCCGGCATGGAGGAGGTCGCCAGGGAGTTGCTCCAACTTGAAGTACGTCGCGGTGATATTCTCCAGGCTGAGGGTTTTCCGGCCATTTCTGACGCCGGAGCGAGCGCAGCCATCGGCCTTGTGAGATACTGTGGGACACGGGCTCGCGCCGGCACAGGACCACGACCGCGACGGGCCGAGGAACGCCAGTCCCCGGTCAGCCACTTCACCTGGCGAGGCGGCACGGGAGCCGGCGGCGATCGGCCGGAGAGCGGCCGCCAGTGGGGCCGGATCATGCGCGACTGGATGCGCGGATTCATCCCGGCTCGCACGGACATCTAAGCTCGGCGCTGGTTGCGTGGAGTACAGCGGAGCAGGCAGGAGACACAGCATGTTCGAACTAGCAGACGACGAGTTCACTCCGAACTTCGCGCGCATCAAGGTGGTCGGCGTCGGCGGTGGCGGCGGCAACGCTGTCAACCGCATGATTCAGGCCAACGTCGAAGGCGTCGAGTTCATCAGCGTCAACACCGACGCGCAGGCGCTGCTCAACTCGGAAGCGCCCGTGGCCGTGCGGCTCGGCGACAAGCTCACCAAGGGGCTGGGCGCCGGCGGCCGGCCGGAGATCGGCGAGCGCGCCGCCGAGGAGAGCATTGACACGCTCGCCGAGGTCCTGCGCGGCGCCGATATGGTCTTCATCACCGCCGGCATGGGCGGCGGCACTGGCAGCGGCGCCTCGCCGGTGATCGCCAAGCAGGCGCGCGAGACCGGCGCGCTGACGATCGGCGTGGTTACCAAGCCCTTCGATTTTGAGGGTGCTCGTCGCCGCAAGGTGGCCGATGAATCGATCGCCAACCTCAAGGAGTACGTCGACGCGCTGATCACGATCCCCAACCAGCGCTTGCTGCAGATCGTCGATCCCAAGACGCCCTTCTCGGAGGCCTTCCGAATCGCCGACGACGTGCTGCGCCAGGGTATCCAGGGCATCTCCGATCTCATCACCCAGCCGGGCATGATCAACCTCGACTTCGCTGACGTGAAGTCGATCATGCGCGACGCCGGCTCGGCGCTGATGGCCATCGGCCGCGGCACCGGCGAGACGCGCACCGTGGACGCCGCCCGCGCCGCTATCGAGAGCCCGTTGCTGGAGATGAGCATCGACGGCGCGACCGGGGTGCTCTACAACATCACCGGCGGCACTGACCTGACGCTCTCGGAGATCAATGAGGCCGCCGAGGTGATTCGCGCCGCGGCTGACGACGAGGCCGAGATCATCTTCGGCACGAGCATCGACGAGGCCCTGGGCCGCGATGTGGCCATCACGCTGATCGCGACTGGCTTCCAGGGAGCGCGCTCGGCGCGCCAGCGGGGCGTCGACCGCCGACCGGCGGCCGTGCGCCAGCCGGTGGAGCCGATCCAGCAGCCGCCGTCGACCCAGCGCACGCAGGTCTCCGACGACGACGAGTGGGCCGAGCCGGCCATCCTGCGCTTCCTGCGGGAGAACTAGGCTAGACTGGCCAGAGGCACCGGGCGCCGGGAAGGCGGGCCAGTATGCGCTGTCCATTTTGCGGGAGCACCAACACCCGCGTCATCGATTCGCGCGACGTGCGCGACGGTGAGTCGGTGCGCCGCCGGCGCGAGTGCCCGAATTGTGGCCGGCGCTTCACCACATATGAAGTGGTGGAGCAACCCGAGCTGATCGTCGTCAAGCGCGATGGCCGCCGCGAGCGTTTCGACCCCCGCAAGCTGCGCGACAAGCTCCAGATCGCGCTGACCAAGCGCCCGGTGCCGACCGCCGAGGTCGAGCGCATCGTGCGCGAGACCGAAGCCGACTTGCTGGAGCGTAACCTGCCCGAGGTGCCCAGCACGCTGATCGGCGAGATCGTCCTGGAGAAGCTCAAGGAAGTCGACCAGGTCGCCTACATTCGCTTCGCCTCGGTCTACCGCGAGTTCCGCGACCTGGACGACTGGCGGCGCGAGATGGCGGCGCTGGACGACCGCCGCGCCGAGGCTACGTGAGCGCGATCACGATCACGCGGCGGGGAACCGGCCCGCTGGCCGTCCACCCCGCCGCCCTGCGTCTCACTCCGCAGTCGTTCGGGGCCAGCGATGTGGCCGGCGCCGTGCGCGGCCGCGTGCGCTACCCGCGCGGCTGGAGCCTGGAGGCTGCCGCGCCGCTGGCCTGGTTCGCCCGGCCCGACGCCCAGGAAATCGCGCTTGACGAGCCTGCCGTCTTCACGCTGGAGCTGGAGTTCGGTGACGGCCGCCGGGTGGCCTGGACGCGCGCGTTCGACGTGCGCCTCGATCTGCAGTCAACCTTCGATCCCCAGCGCCATGCCTACCCGGCGCGCAACAGCGCCCGCGTCATCGGTGAGGTCGGGCCGCGCCGCGACCTGTTCCAGCGCACCTACCGGCTGCTGCGTGGTCCGCTGGCGGCGGCGGTCTACGCCGGGCTGTACAGCGACATCGTGCAGCTGCGCCTGGAGGGCGAGCATCGCGGTGGCCTGTGCAGCGGCATGGCGCGCTGGGCCGGACTGCGGGCGCTGCGCGGCGACGGTGGTCCGCCCGGCGTCGGGGCGCTGGACGAGATCATCACGCTGCACGGCCGGCAGCTCAACGACCGGGCGCTGCTCTCCAGCCTGTACTGGTTTCTGCGCGCCTCGCCGACCGCGGCTTACCGGGCGGTGCGCGACGACTTCCTGCGCACCGGCAAGTCACTGAGGGCGCTCGATATTGGCGTGCCGAAGCCCTGGCGGCGGGACATCGCCCGGGCCGTCGTGCGCCAGGGCCACACGATCGTGCCCTTCCGTATCCGACAGGAGAGCGCGCGGCTGGCCTATATTGACTGCTACGACCCCAATACCGCTCACGAGCCGCAGACCATCGAGCTGCACCTGGACACCGACCGCTACAGCTATCGGAACAAGGTCTCGCTCGATGACGCCCGCGTGGGCATGATCGCCGTGCCCCATGCCGCCTACGCCGAGCCGGGGACGGCCTTCCTGGCGACCATCGGCTCGCTCTTCTGGATACTGATCAATCGACTGAGCGCCACCGCGCCGGGCAAGTAGACCGGCGCCGGGAGCGGCCCGAGCACAACACGCGGGGTCGGCAAGCGGAATAAGCAAAGACCCCGGCAAGTTGCCCGCCGGGGTCTGCTCATATCTCTATCTCTATGCTGCGTAACGTAACGGGATTAATTTACGTGCTGCGAGATAGCCTGGAGGATGCGCTGCTTCGGCTGCGCGCCGATGATCTTTTCAACCGCCTGGCCGTCCTTGTAGAGGATCATCGTCGGGATCGAGACGATGCCAAGCTGGCTGGCGACACCCTGATTTTCGTCGACGTTGACCTTCGCAACCTTGAGCGTGCCCGCCTGCTCCTCGGCGATCTCGTCCAAGATCGGACCGACGATGCGGCACGGGCCACACCACGGCGCCCAGAAGTCGACGAGCACCGGGGTATCGGAATTGACGACTTCATCCTCGAAGGTCGCGTCGCTGACGGTAACTGGTTGACCCATTGAGTAGTGCCTCCTTGAAGAATAGTCGGCAACATGCACTGCGCCGATTCCACTGTTTATAACGCGATCTCTGTTCGCATATTCCAATTCTATCGCGACCGGCCCGGCCGTGCCGTACGTTCGCGGCTGCGAGCCCGCGCCCTCCGGTACAATCCTCGCCATGAGCGATCGACCGCGCGTCGGATTTGACGCGCTCTTCCTCGAGCAACCCATGACCGGCTCCGGCCGCTATACCGTCAATCTCTGGCGCGGGCTGCGTGAGCGCCTGCCGGAAGACCATCTCCGGCTGCTGGCGCCGGGCGACGCGCCGGCTGCGGTGCACGCCGAGGCCGGGGACCGGTTGGTCAGCGTGCCGGCTCCGCCGCTCGGCGGCCGGGCGCGCAAGCTCTGGTGGGAGCAGGTTGGCCTGCCGCGCGCGGCGCGCGTCTGCCGGCCGGCGCTGGACCTCGTCCACGTCCCCTATTTCAGCGCCCCGGCGCTTCAGCACATTCCCTACGTCGTCACGATTCACGACCTGATCCCGCTGATGGTGCCCGAATACCACGGCTCGCTGGCGATGCGGGGCTACCTGCAGCTGGTCGCGCGCACGGCGCGCCGCGCGGCGCTGGTGCTGACCGACTCCGAGCACTCGGCGCGCGACATCAAGCGCGAGCTGGGCGTACCGGGCGAGCGCATTCGCGTCATCCCGCTGGCCGCCGACAGCCAGTTCCGCCCGGCGGCGAGCGACGAGGATCGGCAGGCGGTCGAGGCAACGCGCCGGCGCTATGGCCTGGAGCGGCCTTACATCCTCAACACCGGCGGGCTGGACGTCCGCAAGCAGGTCGGGAAGATCGTCGAGGGCTTTGCTCGGGCGCGAGGCAGCCTGCGAGAGGACTACGACCTGGTGATCGTCGGCCGAGCCCACACTGACAACCCACGTATGTACCCGCCGCTCGACCGACTGATCCGGCGCTTCGGGCTGGCGGACCGGGTGCGGCTGGTCGGCGCGGTGGCGGACGATGAGTTCGTGGCGCTCTACCACGGGGCGGAGTTCTTCGTCTTTGCCTCGCTCTACGAGGGCTTCGGGCTGACGCCGC
>DATGQR010000488.1:0-5320 GCA_035304105.1 Thermomicrobiales bacterium
CGGCGACCGTCTCCAACGCCGACGAGATCGCTGGCTGGATCAGCAGGACCCACCGCCCCATCCATCTGATCGTCCACGAAGAGCGCGCCATCCCGCTGGCGCTCTTTTACTATCTGGACAAGAAGCTGCGCCCGGTCATCAATCACCGTGGCGAGATCGTCGGGGATTTCTCGAAGTACGGCGGCGAGATCCGCCGGCAGATGCGCCGCGGCTCGATCACCCCGGAGATGCGACGCCAGGCCGAGCTGGAGGAGCCGCAGCCCTGGGAGATCTTGCGCGCCATGGAGCAGCGCGACATGCTCCCGGCGATCTATTTCCTGTTCTCGCGGCGCGACTGTGAGGAGTACGCGCAGCGCGTCGCGATGATGCGCACCAGCTTCGTCAAGGACGAGCGCGCCACCGAGCAGATCGAGCAGGTCATTGAGTCGCAGCTGCGCGGCTTGCGGCCCGAGGACCGCGAGCTGGAGCAGGTCTCGACGATCACGAGCCTGGCGCTGCGCGGCATCGGCTTCCACCACGCCGGCCTGTTGCCGATCCTCAAGCAGCTCGTCGAGGTGCTCTTCAGCAAGGGCTTGATGAAGGTCGTCTTCGCGACCGACACGCTAGCGCTGGGCGTCAACATGCCGGCCCGCTCGGTCGTCATCGGACGGCTCAACAAGTGGGACGGCCGCCAGCGCCGCCTGCTGACGCCCAACGAGTTCCAGCAGATGGCCGGGCGCGCCGGGCGGCGCGGCATGGACGAGGCCGGCCACATCGTCGTGCCCTACTCGCCCTGGGTGCGCTTCTCGACCATGCTCGAGATCGCCACCGGCGAGCTGGAGCCGGTGATGAGCTCTTTCACCATCCGCTACAACACCGTCCTCAATCTCTGGGACCCGCCGCACGGCTCGCGGGTGCGCCTCCTGCTCCAGCAATCGCTGGCCCAGTACCAGTCCGCCCGCCGGGCGCGCGACCTGGAGGAGGACATCGTCGCCCTGGGCGAGCGCCTGAACGAGATCCCGCGTGGCTGCCTGATCGGCTACCCGGCCGGCGACGAATTGCTCGAGGAATACCGCGGCTTCAACCGCTCGATCAACGCGCTCAACAACCTGGTGCGCACCATCGCCAAGGACCAGGCCAGCCTCGAGCAGCGCATCGACGAGCGGCCCTGGCCGGAGCCGGGCCGCCAGGCGCTGCGTCGCCTCTTCCGCACGGCCGGTCCCGGCCTGGTCGTCCACTCGCGGCGCGGCGGCTGGGGCGTCTTCCTGGGCCGCAACGAGGGCATGGGCGGCATCGGCCTGTTCCTGTTCGGCACCTCGGTCGTGCAGCTGGAGCAGTACCGCGATATCGATTACCTGCCGCCGTCTGACTTCGTGGTCGACGTGCCCGAAGAGCTGACGATGCTCGATGAGCCGGTGCGCGACGTCACCAAGATCGTGCCGCTCGACGTCGTCGCCGCCGTTCACGATCAAGTGGACGCCCTGCCGTTGCCGGACCTGGAGAAGATGGTCGCCGAGCACCGCGAGAAGGTCCAGCGCCGGCTGCAGGAGGCGCGCGAGAAGCTGGCGCGCGATCTGCGCGAGGCCCGCCGCCAGCTCGCCGAAGTGCGCGCGGCGCGCGAGTCACACCCCTGCCACACCTGCCCGCGCCGCAAGGAGCACCAGAACAACATCCGCTACGCGATCGCGCTGGAAAAGGAGCGCGACCGCGCCCAGCAGGCGCTGCAGGACGAGCTGAACAGCGAGTCGGAGCGCATCCGCAAACTGATCCAGGGCATTCGCAACGTGCTCCACCGCTTCGGCTACCTGCACCGCGGCTACCCGACCAGCAAGACCGATCTGCTGGCCGACGTCTTCGACAACAACGGCCTGATCATCTGCGAAATGATCGACCGCGGGATGATCGACAAGCTCAGCCCGCACGACGTCGCCGAGGTCTTCTCCTGGTACGCCTACGACCGCGACAGCCGGCTGCGCAACAACTACTCGCTGCCGAAGCACCTGGTGCTTCTGCGCCGCCGGCTGGAAGACCTGGAGACGCAGGTCGTCGGCGCCGAGCGCAGCAACGGGCTGTTCATCTCCAGCGGCCACCATCCCAGCTTCTACGGTGGGGTGCGCGCCTGGTGCGGTGGCGCCAATATGTCGACGATCATCGAGAAGATCGACCTCAGCGAGGGAGACCTCGTGATGACCTTCAACAAGACGCTCGACCTGATGCGCCAGGTCCGCGAGATGCTCGCCAACGCCCGCCCCGACCACCCGCTGCGCGAGACGCTCCAGGAGGCCGAGAACCTGGTGCGCCGCGACATCGTCGAGCAGTCACTGATGATCGGCGTCTCCGGCTTCATCGACGAGCTCGACGAGGAGATCCTTGACGACGCCCCCACCGCCGCCGGCGGCGCCTAGCTCGCCGCCCGTCGCCGTAGCGCCTTCATGCCCCCGCGCAGTGCCTGCACCGAGGCGTAGTAAATCGCCACGGCGTTGACGACGTGCAGCGCGGCCAGCTCAGCGACGTCCGTCGTGCGGAGCTCGACCAGCGCGTACTGCGCCATGATCAGCACGAGCAGCACGCCGCTGAGGATCGCCAGCCGGCGCCCGAGCCGCGCGGCCAGCGCCAGCACCAGCATCACCAGCGGCAGGAATTCGAAGGTATGCACGAACGAGCGGTGCGTCTCCCAGCGCGTGCCATCGGCGAAGACGGCCACCCCGGCGATGAAGATCTGGATGACGACTGCGGCGACGAGCAGCCCGGCGAGGATGACGAAGGCGAGCCCCGCCTTGGACAGGCCGTCGCCTGCCTCTGGCCCGCCAGCGCGGGCGTCGCGCTCGCGTTGAGCAGCGGCGACTCCCATGGAGTCGTGGATCGAGGCCATGACAGCGGTCCTTTCCGTTGCCGTCGGCGTTGACGGCGGTTGGCGCGCTCCCGGCGCGCTGCGTGTTTGGTGAGCGGCCACCCGCGCTCTGCCCCGAGCGCTGCGACACGCCTACAGGAGTGACGGATCGCGCCGGCGTGATGTGACCGTCCCGGGTAGCCAGGCCAGGGGCGGGAGGGCGGTTGACGCTCCGGATCCTCAATCGATTTCCTGAGTGAGTGCTCACTCAGGTACAATTTGGGATACTATCGGCTGATCGGACCCGTGTCAAGAGGTGGGGGTGCATCGTGCAGTCGGCATCGACCCGAGATCGAATCCTCGACGCGGCCGCTCGCGTGATGCGCGAGCAGGGCGTGGTCGGCGCAACGACCAAGCAGATCGCCCGCGCCGCGGGGGTCGCCGAGGGCACGCTCTACATCCATTTCAAGGACAAGAGCGAGCTCTTCATGGCCGTCCTCCACGAGCGCTCGCCGGGGTTCATCCAGACCGTCGCAACGCTGAAGGACGAGGCCGGAAGCGGCACGGTCGAGGAGAAGCTGACCGGCGTATTGCGCGCCGCGCTGCCCTTCTATCGCACCACAATCCCGATGAGCGCGTCCTACCTCTATGACCCCGAGCTGCTCGCCCGGCACCGCGTCTTCCTGCGCGAGCGCGGCGGCGGCCCGCGGCGCGGCAACGAGATGCTCGCCCGCTACCTGCGCGCCGAGCAGGAGTTGGGCCGGGTGCGCCCCGATGCCGACGTCGACGCCATCGTCGACCTCCTCCTGGGCGCCTGCCTGCTCCACGTCCTCTGGGAACTCGTCAGCGACGACCAGCCCGCCCCACCGGACGACGACGAGCGCTACATCGCCCGCATCCTCGCCACCGTTATGCCGCTGCTCCAGCCCGACGAGACCTGACGCACCTCATCGCCCCGCAGGTCTTGCCAGCCCCACTGCGATGGTCGAAGAGCGGGCTGGAACGGACCCTTTTCCTGCATTACTCCGCATCGTGAATCACCTGACCGCCCGCTGGAACCGTGCCAATCAATCACCGCAGGGGTCGGGGAACGAGCGGACCAACTCAATGCAATTGGGTCCACTGCTACCGGTTGCGCAGCCGCGCCAGGTTCTCGGTGTAGGGCGGGCGGATGACGCCGTGCTCGGTGATGAAGGCAGTGACCAGCTCGGCGGGGGTGACGTCGAATGCGGGGTTGTAGGCGCGCGTGCCGGGCGGGCTGGCGGGCACGCCGTTGAAAGTGGTGACCTCGGCCGGGTCACGCTCCTCGATCGGGATGCTCGCGCCGTCCGGCGTCTCGAAGTCGATCGTCGAGACGGGCATGGCGACATAAAATGGGACGCCGAAGTACCTGGCCAGGATTGCGACCCCCAGCGTCCCGATCTTGTTGGCCACGTCGCCGTTGGCCGCCACGCGGTCCGCCCCGACGATCACCGCGCCGACGTCGCCCCGGCTCAGGACCGTCGCGGCCGCTCCGTCGGCGATCAACGTGGCCTCGATCCCGGCCTTGGCCAGCTCCCAGGTCGTCAGCCTGGCGCCCTGGAGTAGCGGCCGGGTTTCATCGACGTACACGTGGATCGGGCTGCCCAGCGCGTGGGCCATGTAGATCGCCGCCAGCGCCGTGCCGTAGCCGCCGGTCGCCAGCCCGCCGGTGTTGCAGTGGGTCAGTACGTTGCCGTGCAGCAGCTCGGCCCCGGCCAGTCCGATCCGCCGGCAGGTGTCGATGTCCTCATCGAAGATGCGCCGCGCCTCGTCCCAGGCCAGCCGGCGCAGCTCCTCGACGCGCTCCAGCCCGCTCCCGGCCAGCACACGATAGACGCGCTCGGCGGCCCAGGCGAGGTTGACTCCCGTGGGCCGCGAGGTCTTCAGGTAGTCGCGCGCGGTGGCCATGTCCGCCAGGAAGGCATCCCGGTCCGCCGCCGTCGACGCTTCGGCTGCGATCGCCATGCCGTAGCCGGCCGCGATGCCGATCGCTGGCGCGCCCCGAATCCGCAACGCGCGGATCGCCTCCCAGACGTCCTCGATGGTCGCGAGATGAATCCAGCGCTCCTCGGCGGGCAGCAGCGTCTGGTCGATGATCTCGACCCGGCCGCCGCGAGCCCGCAGGGGCTGGACGGGCGGGGGCGGGATGCTAGCCATCGCCCCCGGCGTCGCCACGCAGGAACGCCTTGACGTTCTCGTTGACGTCGTCGCCCATATTGAGGCCGTTGATGACGACCGAGATGCCGGCGAAGTACTGGAGCACGCCCAGCGCCTCGATGATCTGCGCGTCGGTGTAGCCGAGCCGCTTGAGGCGCGCCGTGTGGATCTGGATACCGAACTGGTTGTTGAGCAGCGTGACCGTCGCCCAGGCCAGGAACTCCTTGAGGTTCGGGTCCAGCTCGCCCTCGTCCATGACCTTGTGGCGGTGCTCGACGGCCGCCTCGAGGATCGTCGGGTTGTTGCCCAGCACCTTGTAGATGTTCGGCACCT
>DATGQR010000489.1:0-3946 GCA_035304105.1 Thermomicrobiales bacterium
ACGCAGGTGAAATAGTCGGTCTGCTTCTCGTGATAGTGCCAGCCGCGAATCACGCCGGGATAGGAGATCGAGAAGTAGCACTGCCCGAAGCCCTCGAAGATTGGGTCATCCCGCCGCAGAATCTCGGTCAGTGAGCCGCGCTCGTCGGCAAACGTGCGAAGCTGCTTGACTTCGACGCCGTCGATCATCGTCACCCCTCTTGCTTACAAGCCGGACGTCGGCGTCGCCAGCGCCAGGATGCGCTCGGACTCCGACGTGAACGGCTCCAGATCATAGCTCCCGAACAGCGATACGAGGTCCCAGCCGGTGCGGCTGAGCAGGTGTTCCAGCTCGTAGAGATGCACGTAGCGGGTCGGGTAATAGTCGACCAGCCGGCGCACCGTGCCGTCGGGCGAGGTGACATCGAAGTAGACGGTGGTCTGGATGAGCTGAGAAGCCAGGTCGTGGGTGCGGGCCACCCACTTGTCGAGCCGGTCGCCGTTCTCGAAGACGTGCTGGAACTCAAGCGTGAGCCGGCCGTCCAGGCTGGCGAGCATCTGCGGATCGGGCACGAACAGGTCGAGCAGCATGATCCCGCCCGGCGCGGTGATCTTGCGGACGTTTTCCAGCGTGTCCATCTGCGAGCGCACGTCGACCAGGTGCAGGAAGGTGTTGATGGCCGAGAGCACGAAGGCGAATGGTCCGTGCGGCAGCATCGGCTCGTCGGCGGCCGAGCGCATGTCGCGCTTGACCAGCGTGACTCCCTCGGGCACCCGCTGGCGAGCGATGTCGAGCATGGCTTCGGAGTTGTCTATCCCGACGATTGGATGATCCAGGTCGGCTAGCGCCTCCAGGACCCGGCCGGTGCCGCAGCCCAGTTCGAGGATGGGGCCACGCGCGCGCTCCGCGAACTGGCGGTACATGTCCAGGTCGGCGTCGAAGACGCTGTACTCCAGATCGTAGAATTGGGAGAGGACCGCATATTCATTGGTTTCGAAGTGTGTCACAGTATTCATCATGCTGAGATTGTACGCGCACCGGGCGCGGAAGTAGATAGCCTTGGCGCGGACCGGGAAAGCAGAGTTCCACGATGAGCACCAAGACCAAGCAAACGGCTGGCAAGAGCGCCGAGCGTGGTGGCCGCAAGGTCGTCACGACCAACCGCCGGGCGCGCTTTGACTACCATATCGAAGAAGTGATCGAGGCGGGTATACAGCTCACCGGCACGGAGATCAAATCGATCCGCGAGGGCCGCGCCAACCTGCAGGACAGCTATGCCGTCATTGAGAACGGCGAGGTCTGGCTCATCGGGATGCACATCTCGCCGTTCGAGCAGGCCAGCGAGTACTTCAACCATGATCCGCGGCGCCCGCGCAAGCTGCTGCTGCACCGCCGGCAGATCGACTACCTGCAGCGTCAGATCCAGCAGAAAGGCTTCACCCTTGTACCGGTCGCGCTGGTGCTGAATCGTGGTCTGGCGAAGGTTGACCTCGCGCTGGCGCGCGGCAAGCGCCAGTACGACAAGCGGGAGGCGATCGCCGAGCGGGATGCCCAACGGCGGATCGAGCGCGCCTTGCGAGAACGTGGCTAACGGCGTATAATGGAGTGCTTACCTATGGGGATGTCAGGATTCGACAGGGCCGTAGGTACGTAGATTGCAGGTCGAGGTCGCCCCGGGACTCGTAAAAAGGGGCAAAACCATAAACGGCGAAGAACAACTCGCCCTCGCTGCGTAGCTTAGTCTCGTAGCGCGTTCGCCCGGTCCGACTCCCGGCAGGGCCGGTGTCGAGCGACGCAAAGCCGGGATGCGGCGACCCGAGCGCTCCCGTGAGGTCGCCCAAGCATAACGGGAGCTGGCCTGGTTGAAACGGTGTCGATGCCGGTTCTCCAGGCGACATAAATCATCGACTAAGCCTGTAGTAGATCTGCGGCTGAAGGTTCTGGACGGGGGTTCGATTCCCCCCATCTCCACCAGGCACAAGCGCCCGCCACCACGGCGGGCGCTTTCATTTTTCCGCTGGCTTCAAGTTCCGCGATGCCCGGTAGCAACGCGCGCCGCCATTTGCTTTCCCGTCGCGGCCCCCCGCCCGGCGAGCTAGCTGTTGGCTGGAGAAGCGCCGAGGATTGGCAGCAGCTTATCCGGGTCGATGCTGCCGCCGGTGACGATGGCGACGCTGACGCCACGCTCGCTCGCTGGCTCTCGCCGGGCGGCGGCCAGCGCCAGTGCTCCGGCGCCTTCGGCGATGACCTTGTTGCCGAAGGCGAGGTCGCGAATCGCCTGCTTGACCTCGTCCTCGCCGATCAGGACGCAGTCATCGGCCAGCTCCTGAAGCACTGGGAACATCTCGTCAGTCATGAAGGGCACCGCCACGCCGTCGCACATCGTCTGGCAATCGACGGCCACCGCGTGTCCGGCCTCGCGGCTGGCGTGGAACGCCGGGCAGCCCTCCGGCTCGACGGCGACCAGGCGGATCTCCGGCTTGAGCATCTTCAGGGCGAAACCGACGCCCCCGAAAAAGCCGCCGCCGCCGACGGGGATGTACACCGTCTCGACATCTGGCAGGTCCTCGATGAGCTCGAAACCCAGCGAGCCGTGGCCGATCAGCACGTCGCGGTTCGTCCATGGGTGGATGAAGGCGTAGTCCTGGCCCTCCCAGCCGCGCTCGCGCATGTAGCGGAACAGCTCATCCGTCGACACGAAGACCGGCTCGCCGCCATATGCTCGCACCGCATCGACCTTCGACTGGGGCGCGCCCTCGGGCATCATGCTCTGCGCTCGCACGCCGAAGTGACGGCCGCACCAGGCCAGCGCCTGAGCGGTATTTCCGGCGCTGGTCGTGAACAGGCCGCGCTGCCGCTCCTCGTGGCTCAGCGCGGCGACCGCGTTGTAGACGCCGCGTAGCTTGAACGAGTTGATCGGCTGGTGCACTTCGAGCTTGAGGTGGAGGTGCTCCGCTCCCAGCGACTCGTGCGCCGGGACGAGCGGCGTGCGGGTGGCGATACCGCGCAGCCGGACGCGCGCGGTGCGGAACTCTTCGGCGGTTGGCGGCTGGATCATTGCGCTTCCCCTCCCATGTGAAAGGGCGTCGCAATGGACGCCCTCGAAACTGTGCGCTGCATTGTAGAGCCTGGTCGCCTAGTCGCCGACGCTGGCTGGTTCGCGGGCGGCGTCCTTGATCGCCTGCTCGATGATCTCGAAGTCCTCGTCATCGACCGCGCGGATGTTGCCCTGAAAGGCCAGCGTCCAGTTCTCGGCCGGCCACTTGGCGACATGCTTGAGCTGGCGAGCGACGGGCTCGGCGTCTACGAAGTGCTCCTCGTCGAGCACCACGTTCGGCTCGATATTGAAGCGGAAGGGGTAGTCGTCGGCCTTCTTGTTGCCGGTGGCGCACCAGATCGGGGTATGATCTTCGAAGTATTCGGAGGTCACAGTGGCGGTTGCGCCGAACGCCTTGATTCCGGTGATGTACCAGGTGATGCGGTCGCCCGGGCGGATCTTCTCGGCCGTCTTGCGATGCCGGCTCTTGAGGCCCTGAACGGTGAAGCCATGCTCGCGTGTGGCCCGGAAGTTGTCGAGTGACCCGGTGATGATCCAGTTGGTCTTGTCCGCCACAGGTGTCCCCCTTCGATCGTGTACGTACATATTCGTGGCAAGTATGCCAGTTTCGTGCCAGCTTGTCGCGAACCCATGCCGGCCTAGCACTGGAGGACCCCGATGACGATTGCCGCCCCGCCGGGTATCGTCGACGCGTTGGAACGCATCGTCGGCGCGGATCACGTCGTGACCGGGCGGGCTGCGCTGGGCGTCTACGAACTCGACGCTTCGGATGAAGCGATCACCGGTATTCACCGGCCGCTGGCGGCCGTGCTGCCGGCGACCACCGAAGAGGTCGCCGCGGTGGCCCGGCTGGCGGCAGAGTATGACGTGCCGATCCTGGCGCGCGGCTCGGGCACGGGACTGGCCGGT
>DATGQR010000490.1:0-2934 GCA_035304105.1 Thermomicrobiales bacterium
CCCGGCCAGTAGGCGTGCTCATCTTTGATCCAGGTGTGGCCGCCGTCGTCGGAGTAGGCCAGCCCGGCGCCGTTGACGATCGGGTGCTTGTAGTCCCACCACTTCATGTCCCAGTCCTTGACCGACATGTAGTGCAGGTAGATGCGGTCGTCGACGGCGATGCCGGCGGTGGGCGCGACGGTGTACTCGACGCCCGGCTCTTTGAGCGAGGAGAGCAGCTCCTTGGCCTCGCCGTTCTCGCCGGCGATGACGTCGGTAATGACATAACCATGCACGGGGTGCTGCTCGACCTCGACCATCGTGTTGCTGCGCCAGTCGTCGCCCTCGCTATCGTCGCGCCCCCAGGTGTCGCCAAAGACAACGTAAATCTTGCCGTCGTACTCGATCGGGAAGCCGAGATCGGCGCCGTAGATATTCCACGGCTCGTGCGTCTGGGCCGGCGACTCGGCGCCGGTCAGCTGCGAGACGATCCGCGGCGCGCTGACGATCAAACCGCTGGCGTTCAGGCCGCTCTTCGAGGCGACCGGATGGGGCGCGAGATCCGGGCTGCTGTCGTCGGCGCTGGCGCCCAGGGTGACGAGCGAGAGCACCAGGACGAGTGCGAACCACTTCAATGTCTTCACGTACCAACCTCTTCCACCGGCGTCCTCAGCTCACGACAGATAAGCTCCGGGGCGTGACGCTTCTAGAAAGCGCGCAACGGCCGATAGCGTGACAGGAGGGGCCGGAAGAGCCCGGCCAGAGCGGCTGACGACCGGGGAACACCGCCTGCGAGGCAGGCGACGAGAGCGCCAGCATTGCGCCACGAATGTGACGCGGCAACCGGGCAATGATCGCACAGCCCCGGCCATGACCGCGGTCATAGGACGATCTATTTCGCGTCGTGTTGGCGGCAGGGCGCACCCTGCCGGCGTGTGGGGTGAAACGCCGCTAGAACGTGAGGCGCATCACGAACACCTGGTAGGGATCGTAGAGCGACATCGTAAAGTAGACGTCCGAGCCAGTGATCGGCAGCAGGAACGGGCCATAGAGTGTGGGGTAGTCGCTGGCGGTGACGACGACGCGCTCGTCATCCCAGGGACCTTCCAGCCGCTCAGCCGTGCGCAGGACGATCTCGTGGTTGACGTCGTTCAGGTACATCATCAGCCAGCGCTCGTGTGCCGGGCTCCAGCGTACGGACAGCTCGCCGACCGGGGCCGGCACGACCTCAGCCGCCAGGTCGGGGTCGCCCGCCCAACTTGAGCCATCCCAGTACTCGTAGCGCGATGGATCGAGCAGCTGCCCGGCGGGGACGCGCAAGAGGCGGAGCGGCCCGAAGCGGCCGGCCGGGGTGCCGAACATGTAGACATGCTCCTCATGGCGGACCAGGGCAGCCTGAGTGAAGCCGGTGTCGCCCTCCCAGACGGCCACCCGATCCTTGACCCAGGTCTGGCCGTCGTCGTCCGAGTAGGCCAGCCCGGCGCCGTTGACGGCCGGATGCTTGTAGCCCCAGCCAGAATCCACCCAGTCGGCGATCGACATGTAGTGCAGGTAGAGGCGGTCATCGACCGAGATGCCGGCCGTCGGGATGACGGTGTATTCCTGACGCGGCTGCTTCAGCGAGGCCAGCAGTTCCCTGGCTTCCCCACGCTCGTCCTCGATCACGCCGGTAATGACGTAGCCGTGCGCCGGGTGCGGCTCGACGACCGCCATCACATTGCTGCGCCAGTCGTGTCCTTCGACGCCGCCGCGGCCCCAGGTGTCGCCGAAGACGAGGTAGAGCTTGTCGCCGTGCTCGATGGAGAAACCCAGGTCGGTGCCGTAGATATTCCAGGGCTCGTGGGTCTGGGCCGGCGACTCCGCGCCGGTGAGCTGGGAGATGAGTTCGGGAGCGCGGATCTCGAGCTGGCTCATATCCAGTCGCTCGTCCGTTGCTTCGGCTTGTCCGCGAATGATGCGATTACCCTCTGCGCCGATGAACACCAGCGACAGGACCAATACTACGGCAAGCCAACGCAACGACCTCACGCGCACACCCTCTTAGACCGTCCACCTCCCCTGTGGTCGGCGGGGCGTGGTGGACGGCGTCTCTAAACGTAAATTGTCTTACTGCAGTTGCACCCTTCACTAGCAATTATACCCGAAATCCGCGCATACCGCAGAGGGGCATAGGTCCCGGTTCACGCGGATCGGTCACGATTGATGGAGAGAACGGAGATGGAGAGGCGAAGCCGGCGACGCCCCTCAATCGTCGCCGGCCAGGACCTCGGTGGGGTCTTCCGAAAGGTCCTCCTGGATCAGCTCGAATTCCTCCAGCGCGGCGCGCAGGTCCTCGATGATCTCGCCAGCGAGGACGTCCGGTTCCGGGAGGTTGGCGGAGTCTTCCAGGCTCTCGTCGCGCAGCCAGAAGATGTCGAGGTTGACCTTGTCGCGGGCGATCAACTCCTCGTAGTCGAAGCAGCGCCAGCGGCCGTCGGGGTTGTCCTCGGACCAGGTCGGCGTGCGGTCGTGCCGGTTGGCCGGGTTGTAGCACTGCTCGAACTCGGCGAGGTCGGCGCGGGTGAGCGGGTTGGTCTTGAGCGTGAAGTGCTTGTTGGTGCGCAGGTCGTAGATCCAGAGCTTGCGGGTCCAGGGATGCTCGCTGCCCGGCTTGCGGTCGAAGAACAGTACGTTAGCCTTGACACCCTGGGCGTAAAAGATACCGGTCGGCAGGCGCAGCAGGGTGTGGACGTCGCACTCCTGCAGGAGCCGCCGGCGCACCGTCTCGCCGGCCCCGCCCTCGAAGAGCACGTTGTCCGGCACGACGACCGCCGCCCGGCCATTGATCTTGAGCAGCGACTTGATGTGCTGGACGAAGTTGAGCTGCTTGTTGCTGGTCGTCGCCCAGAAGTCCTCGCGCTCGTAGCTGAGCTGCTCGCGCACCTGCTGGCCGTCCGCACCGATGACGGTGTAGCT
>DATGQR010000491.1:0-4074 GCA_035304105.1 Thermomicrobiales bacterium
GTCCCGGCGCGCCACCTGTTCGGCGAGCAGCGCATCCAGCGACCGATCATCACCGACCCGATGCGTACGATCGGCATCCGCGATTACCGCCCGGAGGACTCGTTCCGCCACATCCACTGGAAGGCGACGGCCCGCGCCCAGACCTTGCAGACCAAGATCTTCGAGCCGACGACGTCGATCCAGTTCGGGATCTTCCTGAACCTCGACACGTTCGAACGCTACTGGGAGGGGCTGGACTTCGAGCGGGCCGAGGGGGCGATCATCACGGCGGCGACGATCGCCGTCCACGCGGTCGAGGACGAGCTGATGGTCGGCATGTACGCCAACGGCGTAGTGGGCGGCTCCGACCAGGCGCTGCGGATTCGCCCCAGCCGCGACGAGCGGCAGCTGGAGAACATCCTGTCCGGGTTGGCCAAGCTCTCGCCGATCGCCTCGCTGGACTACGCCGGGCTGGTGCGCGCCGAGACATCGCGTTATCCAATTGGCAGCACGGTCGTGCTGGTGACGGCGATCATGACCGAGCGGCTGCGCGGCGTGCTCGACGCGTTGATGCGCGGCAATCACCGCATCGTCATCGTCACCGTCGGTGAGGTGGACGTGCCCCGCCATCCTCGCATCGAGGTCGTCCCGATCGATCAGGAGGCGCTGAAGCCCTACATCCCGAAGCATCACCACTACGCGGTCAGCATGGGCAGCGCGCCCGTGCCGCCGATGGAGATCGCCGGGGAGTACAGCAATGTTTGAGCAAGCCGGTCACGCACAAGAACCCGAATCGCAGGTGCCACTGACCTTCGGCGACCTGATCCGCCGGCTGGATTGGCGCGTCGAGCTGCTGTCGATCGCCATCATCCTGGCCGAAGCCTGCCTGGTCTGGCTACTGGCCGGGCTGGTGATGGCGGAGGACGTCACGCGCAGCACTTACCCGTTCTTGGTGATCGCGCTTGCCATGCTGGCCAGCCACTACGTCGTCTACCTGCTCGACCAGGGGCGCATCTGGAGCCCCGAGTACGAGATCATCATGACGACGTCGATCATCCTGACACTGCTGATTGCGATCAAGGCGGGCAGCTTCGCGCACATCCCGGTCTACGACTTCGACTGGATCAGCGGCACGATCAACGGACTAGCGTTCTTCGACACCGAGGCGACGCGGCCGGTCTGGGGCAACGTCGTGCTGATCGCCTACGCATGGTTCCGGGCCCGATCCCGCGAGGAGCCGTCGCTGGACAGCGCCTACACGATGCTGCGCTGGGGCACGCTGGCGCTGGGTGGCATCCTGCTCATCATCGTCATCGGGGCCGACTCCGAATTCGAGATTCGCGAGCGCCTGAGCGCGGGCGTGCTCGGCTTCTATGTCTTCTCGCTGGCCGCCATCGGGCTGGCGCGGATGCGCCTGGAAGGCTTCCGCTCGGCCGGCCCGCTAGGCGCGCGCTGGCTGGCGACGTTCGCCACGCCCATCCTGGTGATTGTGATGATCGCGGTGATCGGCGCCGGGCTATTCTCGCGCCGCTTCCTGGAGACCTTACTCTGGGCGCTCTCGCCGCTGCTGTTCGTCCTCAGCGTCATCTTCCAGATCATCGTGCTGGTCATCGCGATCATCGCCTTCCTGATCCTAACCCCGATCTTCTGGCTGATCGGCGACGTCGAGCCGGAAACGACCAACGCAACGGCGACGCCGGCTGGCGAGTTGGAGGCTGGCGCCGAGCAGACGCAGCCCGATCCCTTCGTGATCCCCGAGGCGCTGCAATACCTGATCGCGGCGATCGTCCTGGTGGCGATCATCTCGCTGCTGACGCGCTACCTCTACCGCCGTCGTGCCCGCCAGCGCACATCCACGCTCGAAGAGCGCGAGTCGGTGCTCGACTGGAGTGACATCCTCGGCTCGCTGGGCGGCAAGCTGCGCTCGCTCTTCCAGCGGCCGCCAGCGCTCGACCCTTACGCGGCGCTGCGCGGCGACCCGCGCTGGCAGTACACGATCCACATTCGCGAGCGTTACCGCGAGCTGCAGGGCTTCGGCGAGGAGCTGGGCCGGGGCCGCAGGCCGCGCGAGACAGCGGAGGAGTACCGCCCGGCTCTGGCCCAGAAGCTCGCGTCAGACAACCGGCCGGCAGTCGATGCGCTGACCAGGATCTACCGGCGAGCGCGCTATAGTGGCCAGCCCGCGACCGAGCGCGACGCGCTCGAGATGGACCAGAGTTGGGAACGTGCCCGCGAGGCCCCTCGCCCGGATGGCGCCGAACCGGCTTGACAGCTAGCTTATACCTGAGTAAAGAAATCGGGATTGGTCTGCCGGGCGGCCCGGACACCGCTCGCCACGCCAGCCGCATCAGGTTCAGAGCCGCGCAGCCACCAGCGCCGCGCGACGTGGGAGAGGATCACCGATGAAAGTTGCCTACGTGTTCGCGACCTCCGGGCACACCGCCAGCTACAAGCTCGGCAAGATGATCCTGCCGCAGCTCGAAGCGGGTGATCATGGGGCCGAGGTCGTTGGCATGTTCTTCTTCGATGACAACAACTACATTCTCCGCAAGGGCGATCCCATGGGCGAGCGCCTGGCGAAGGTCGCCGCGGAGCAGAACATCCTGCTGATGATGTGCGACCAGTGCGCGATCGAGTGCGGCCTGGCCGAGGGCGGCCCGCGCGACGCGACCCCGGTCGGGGTCGTCGACGGCGTGCAGGTCGGCTGCTTCCCGGACCTCTACGCCGCGCTGTCCGGCAACCCGCCGGACCAGGTCATCACGCTCTAAACGGCCGCTAGCGAGCCGCTGTGGTGTAATCGAGGGCCGGGCGCCGCCAGCGCGGACGCCCGGCTCGCGACATCCTCACCATCACCTTTGAACGGCTCGCAGACTTGTCACCGATCCACACCAACCAGACACAACGAACGCTCGCGGTCCCGCTGCCGGACAGTGCACCGGCCGGAATCTACGTCCACATCCCGTTCTGCCGCTACATCTGCCCGTACTGCGACTTCAACGTCTACGCGCGCCAGGATGAACTGATCCCGGCCTACGTCGCCGCGCTGGAGCGGGAGATGGCGACGGCGGCTGAGGTATACCCGCCGGCAGGGCCGTCGCCGACGCTGTTCATCGGCGGCGGGACGCCCTCCCTGCTGCGGCCGGAACAGATCGCGGCGATCATCGACGCTGCCGCGCGCCACGTCGGGCTGGCCCCCGACGCCGAGATCACGATGGAGAGCAATCCGGACAACCTCAGTGCGGAATATTGCCGGGACCTGCTGGCGGCCGGCGTCAACCGCCTCTCGATCGGGGTCCAGTCGCTGCAGGCACCGGGGCTGAAAGTGCTGGGCCGGCTGCACGGGCCGGCCGGGGCGGAACGCGCCTTCGAGGCGGCCAGAAAGGCCGGGATCGACAACCTGAGCCTGGACTTCATCTACGGTTGGCCCGGCCAGACGCCGGAGCAGTGGGTGGCCGACCTCGAGCGCATCCTCGCCTGGGAGCCGGAGCATGTGTCGCTCTACGCGCTGATCATCGAGGAGGGCACGCCCTACCAGCGGGCTGTCCGCCGCGGTAGCCTCCGCCCGGTGGAGGACGACGACGTCGCCGCCTATTACGACCGCGCGGTCGAGCGGTTGGCCGCAGCCGGCTGGGAGCACTACGAGATCTCCAACTGGGCACGCCAGCCGGAGCGACGCTCTATACACAACACGATCTACTGGCAAAACGGCCGCTACTACGGGATCGGTGCAGGCGCGCATAGCTATCTGGGCACGACGCGCGCCTCGAACATCCGGCTGCCGGCCCGCTATATCGAGGCCGCGGCCACTGGCGGGCTACCGCGCGCCGAGAGCGAGGAGATCACGCCGGAGATCGCGATGGCGGAGACGATGATGCTCGGCCTGCGGCTATTGATCGACGGCGTATCGGCGCGCGATTTCCAGGCGCGGCATGGCGTCGATCTGGAGGCGCGCTACGACGAGGTGATTGACCGCTTCGCCGGGATGGGGCTGATCGAGCGGGTCAACGACTGCGTACGGCTGACACCTCAGGGCGCGATGGTCTCCAACGCAGTGCTCGCGGAATTCCTGCCGTAGCGGCGGGGGTGCCACCGGCG
>DATGQR010000492.1:0-26397 GCA_035304105.1 Thermomicrobiales bacterium
CGGGATGGCGCTCGTTGATGCGGATGTTGCCGGCTGCCGAGCCGTGCCCGAAATCTCCTTGTCGTCGCTCAACATCCACGACGTGCCGGCCCAGCCAGTCGTCTTCTCGTCTCCGTGGGGCGATCTGCTCGTCCTGGAGCGCTCCATCTCCTGGCAGCGGACGGAGGACATCAACCGCCATCTGGCCGTGGTGAGCGGCGGCGGCGTGCGAGCGATCATCCCACTCAACGGGGTCACCATGCGCGAGAAGACTTTCAACGGGACAGTCTCGAGGGCACGCGCCATCGGCCAGGCGATTCGCGCGGCGCGGGAGCGCGGCGAAGACGTTGCCGAGGCGGCGGCCAGGGCAACGAACGGCTACGTGCTCTTCCGGGGCAAGATCCTGGCGCGGGTCAACGAGGACGACACCGCGTTCATCTGGGGCACCGAGCGCATCGCGGGAACTGGCAAGTGGGAAGGCCAGACCTTCAAGATCTGGTACAAGAACGAGAACCACATGACCTGGATCGACGGCCGCCCCTTCGTGATGTCGCCGGATCTGGTGACCGTTATCGATGCCGAGACCGGCTACGGGTTGTCTAACTTCGACGCTCCCGCCTGGGATTACGGGCGCGACGTGGCCGTCTTGGGCGTTCCGTGCGACCCGCTCTGGCGCACCGAGCGCGGGCTGCGGATCTTCCACCCTCAGCGCTGGGGATTCGCCTGCGAGTACACGCCGATCGAAGAAGCAATTGCACAACTAGAGGGGCGCTAACGTTGGCAACGCGCAAGCTCACGACGCGCCAGGAAGTTGAAGACTTCGTCCGCGGACTCGTCCTGTTCGGCACCGGCGGTGGCGGCGGCCCGGCCGGGCCGATCATCGAGCGGCTGACGGCAGCGCTGGAGAGTGGCCCCCCCGTTGGCTGGACCGACATCGACCACCTTCCGGGCGATGCCTGGACGTTCAGCGTGGCCGGCGTCGGCGGGCGGGCGCCGGATCAGGGGCCAGACCCGGAGCTCCTCGAACGTACCGGCTTGAAGCAACACGCCTACGACGATTTCCGCGACATGCTGCTGGACGCGGCAAGGACTCTGCTGCGCCTGCACGACGCGGAACCGGGCGGAGTGATCGCCGTCGAGCTGGGCAGCAGCAACACCGTGACGCCGATGCTCGTCGCCGCCGAACTCGGCGTGCCGTTGATCGACGGCGAGTACTGTGGCCGGGCCAAGCCGGAGATCCACCAGTCGACACTGGAGATGGAAGGGCGCGGCGTCTGGCCGCTCGTGTTCATCGACCGCTGGGGCGACGTCATCCACATTCCCGAGGCGGTCAGCTCGGCGATGGTCGACCGCATCGGACGGCATCTCTGCAGTGCATCCTTCGGAGGAGTCGCCGTGGCGCGGGCACTCATGCCGGCCGCAGAGGCCAGGAAGGCGCTGGTGCGCAGTTCCTGCGAGGCGTCCTTCCAGGCCGGGAGGGTGATGCGGGAGGCACGCGAGTCCGGCAGCGACCCGGTCGCGGCTGTCGCCGAGCACCTCAACGGCGTCCACCTGTTCGACGGCCGGGTCGAGCGCACGGACGAGGCCTCCGAGAGCGGATACCAGTTCCACATCTGCACCCACCACATCACCGGCACCGGCGCGTTCACCGGGCGGGAGTGCGCCGTCTGGGTGAAGAATGAGCACCACATCGTCTGGATCGACGGCGAGCCGAAGGCGCTCAGTCCGGACATCATCGCCGTCTTCGACCGCGCGACCGGCCACCCGTTGACCAACCACCAGATCGAGATCGGCCGGGAGGTCGCGGTCATCGCCGTGCCGCCGCTCGATCCCCGGTGGCGGTCGGAAAAGGGGATCGAGCTGCTCGGCCCGCGCGCCTTCGGGTTTGACATTGATTTTCAGCCTGTGGAGAGGTTAGCCGGGTGACACTCGCGGGAACAAGATTGGATGTCGCGGCCATCGAGGATCTGGCCGTTGGATCGGCGGTGCTCGGCACCGGCGGCGGCGGTGACCCCTACATCGGCAAGCTGATCGCGGCCGAGGCCGTGAACCGGCACGGGGCGGTCGAGATCATCGCGCCGCACGAGCTTGACGACGACGACCTGGTGATCGTCGTCAGTATGTCCGGCGCGCCGACGGTGATGACCGAGAAGATCCCCAATGGCGGTGAGTTGCAGCGGGTGTTCGATCTGGCGACCGAGTACGCCGGGCGCGCGCCACGCGCGGTCATTTCTTTCGAGATTGGCGGGATCAACTCGCTCTTCCCGGTGGCGATGGCGGCGATGGCCGGGATACCGCTCGTTGACGCGGACGGAATGGGCCGGGCGTTCCCCGAGTTCCAGATCACGGCCTTCAATGCCGGCGGGGTCACGTTCGGGCCGCGCTTCATCACCGACGAAAAGGGCAACGTCCTGCGCATCGACGGCATAGACGCGACCTGGCTGGAGCGCATCAACCGCCGGGCGCTGGTCGCAATGGGCGGCTCGGTTGTCTCGTCGATCGGGCTCACTGGCGCCGACGTCAAGCGCGCGTCGATCCACGGCTCGCTGTCGCTGGCGATCTCGATCGGGCGGGCGCTCCGCCGGGGGCGGCACGAGCAGTCCAGCTGGTTCGAGCGGCTCCAGGGCGTCTGCGAGGTGTACCGGCTCTTCGATGGCAAGGTGACGTCGGTCGAGCGCCAGATCACCGGCGGCTGGGTGCGCGGCCACGCCATCCTGACCGGGCTTGGGGACGCGAGCGATCGCCAGACGCGGCTCGACTTCCAGAACGAGCACCTGATTGCCAGGGCAGGGATCGGCGGCCGGTTCGAGCAGATACTGGCGACCACGCCGGACCTGCTGGCCGTGCTGGACACGGAGACGGGCACGCCGATCACCACCGAGGGGCTGCACTACGGGCAGCGCGCCACGGTCGTCGGGATGCCGTGCCAGGCGATCTGGAGGACCGAGCGCGGCCTCGAACTCGCCGGCCCGCGCTACTTCGGCTGGGACATCGAGTACGTGCCGATCGAAACTCGCATCGCCGCCGGCGCGGCGATTTCGCCGGCCACAGGATAACCGACGGAGGGACGAAATCCGTGGCATGGGACCTGTCGCACGCGGACATCGAGCGCATCGCCATCGGGGCGGGAATTCTGGGAACGGGTGGTGGCGGGAACCCGCACCGGGGCAAGGTGCGGGCGCAACTCGAGTTCGAAAAGGGCAATAAGCTGACCGTCGTCGGGTTGGACGAACTCCCAGATGACGCGCTGGTCGTGCCGCTTGGCGGGACCGGAGCGCCGCTCGTCGGCCTGGAGAAGCTGGGCCGCGGCGACGAGGGTAAAGTCGCGGTCGAGACGATGCAGGAGTACCTGGGCGTGCAGGTCGCGGCTACGGTTCCGATCGAAGTCGGAGGCGGCAACTCGTTCGTCCCCCTGGTCGCCGCCGCTCAGCTCGGCCTCCCGATGGTTGACGCCGACGGCATGGGCCGGGCGTTTCCGAAGGGCTTCATGATCAGCTACTACTTCGATGGCGTCGCGCCCTCGCCGGTCATTCTGATGGACGCTCAACGCAAGAAGATCGTACTTGAGAACATCACGGACACGCGGGCGCTGGAGCGCGTCGGGCGAGCGATCACCGTCCAGCTCGGAGGATCAGCGACGAGCGTCCGCGCACCGATGCCGATGAGCCGCCTGCGGGCAACCTGCATCCCGAACACCATTACCCTGGCCCATAGAGTGGGCGACGCGGTCCTGGCGGCGCAGGGGGTAGGCGATGATCCGGTTGAAGCGATCTGTGGCGTCACCGACGGGCAGGTGCTCTTCAGGGGCAAGATAACTGATGTCGAGCGGCGGACCGAGGGTGGCTTCAATTTCGGCAAGCTCACCCTGACCGGTTTGGACGATTTCGCCGGCAGCAGGGCCACCATCGACCTCCAGAACGAGTTCCTGATTTGTCGCGTCGATGGGGAAGTGCGCGCCATCGTGCCGGACCTGATCACCCTGGTTGATAGCGAGCGCGGCACGCCGCTCACGACCGAGGTGGTGCGCTACGGCGTGCGCGCGACGGTACTCGGCATTCCGGCGCCCCCGCAGCTGACCACCGAGCAGGCTATGACGTGCGTTGGACCGCACGTCTTCGGATACGACGAGCCTTACGTGCCGCTGAAGCGCCCTGCCGCGGCGGCGCCGACGGGATCGCGAGGATAGTCACGCCGCATAGAGCGGCCTGAGAAGGAGCAGCAATGCCCTGGAAGCTAACGCATGAGGACATTGAGCGGATCGCCGTCGGCGCCGGCATCCTCGGGACGGGCGGTGGCGGCAACCCCCATCGCGGCATGATCCGCGCCCAGATGCAGCTCGAGCTCGGCAACGAGATCACCATCGTCCGCCTCGATGAACTGCCGGACGACGCGCTCATCGTGCCCATGGGCGGCATGGGCGCACCGACGATCGGCCAGGAGAAAATCGGTCGTGGCGACGAGGGCAAGACAGCGGTCGAGGCGATCCGCGATTACCTGGGCATCGAGGTGGCGGGCACGGTACCGATCGAGATTGGCGGCGGTAACTCGTTCGCGCCGATGATCGCCGCCGCGCAGCTCGGCCTCCCCACGGTCGATGCCGACGGGATGGGCAGGGCGTTCCCGGAGACGTCGATGATCAGCTACTACTTCGACGGGGTCGCGCCATCCCCGATCGTCATGATCGACTCCCAGCATCAGAAGATCATCATCGAGAACGTGCCGGACACCAAGACGCTGGAGCGCATCGCTCGCGCGGCCTGCGTCCAGCTCGGTGGCAGCGCGATGGTGGCTGACGCGCCCATGACGGTGCGGCGCCTGCGCGAGACCGGCATCCCCGACACGATCGCCTACGCGCACCGCGTCGGCGACGCCGTCCTCACGGCTCAAGCCGAAGGCGGCGATCCGATTCAGGCGATCTGTGCAGTATCCGAAGGTCAGATCCTCTTCGCCGGCAAGATCGTCGACGTCGACCGGCGCTTCGAGCGCGGGTACAACTTCGGCCGGCTGACGCTGGATGGTCTCGGGGAGTATAGCGACAGCCGGGCGACAATCGACCTGCAGAACGAGTTCCTGATCTGCCACGTCGACGGCGAGCTGCGCGCGATCGTGCCGGACCTGATCACCCTGGTCGACAGCGAGCGCGGCACGCCGATCACGACCGAAGTCCTGCGCTACGGGCTGCGCGTGACGGTCATCGGCATTCCCGCGCCACCGCAGCTGACGACGGAGCAGGCCATGCAGTTCGTCGGCCCGCAGGCATTCGGGTACGACGTGCCGTACGTGCCATTCCGGGATATCTCGATGGTTCGGTAATCAGAGGATCGAAAGCGCGTTTCGAGGGGGACCGCCCCCGCAAGGAGACTGCCAGGTGGCGTGGAAACAGGTTCTTGATGTGTTCGAAGTCCTCGACAGTGCTTATGTCGATGGACAGAAGGTCGCCGACCTCCTCACCCGCAACGGCGTCGAGGATGTGACGGTCACGCGCGTGCACGGGGAAAAGGGATATACCGACTTCGTCAAGGCGGTTATCCCCGGAGCGAGCGGGAAAGCCACCGGAGGCGACGCGCCGACACTCGGTATCATCGGGCGTCACGGCGGCATCGGCGCGCGCCCGGAGATGATCGGTTTCGTCTCGGACGGCGATGGCCCGCTGGTCGCGCTCTCGACCGCGCTCAAGCTGGGCGTCATGCGGGGAAACGGTGACGTATTACCTGGCGACGTCATCGTCACCACCCACATCTGCCCACACGCGCCGAGCCGCCCCCACTACCCGGTGCCGTTCATGGGCGCGCCGGTGCCCGGAAGCGAAATGAACAAGCACGAGATCGATGACCGGATGGACGCCATCCTATCGGTCGACACGACCAAGGGAAATAGGATTATCAATCACCGGGGCTTCGCCATCTCGCCGACCGTCAAGCAGGGCTACATCCTGCGCGTCAGTGAGGACCTTCTCGACGTGATGCAAACGACGACCGGCCGGCTGCCGGTCGTCTTCCCGATCACGATGCAGGACATCACGCCATACGGCAACAATGTCTACCACCTGAACAGCATCCTCCAGCCGGCCACGGCAACCGCGGCGCCGGTCGTGGGCGTCGCGATCACGGCCGAGGTGCCGGTCGCTGGCTCGGCCACCGGCGCGACGCACCTCGACGACATCGATAGTGCGACTCGGTTTTGCCTGGAGGTGGCCAAAGTCTTCGGCGCCGGGCGCTGTCGCTTCCACGATGAGGACGAGTTCACCCATCTCGTGAAGCTCTACGGTGAGATGACCCACCTGCAGACGCTCGGGAGAGACGCCTGACCCATAGGGGAGGCAACCGGTTCACCGGGAAATGAGAGGCAGAGGTTGATGGCAACGACGAGAGTCGGACTCATCACCATCGGGCAGTCGCCGCGCGACGACGTGGTGCCGGACATGCTGGCGCAAATCAACGCAGACGTGGAGGCAGTGGAGCGGGGCGCGCTCGATGGCCTGACGCTCGAGCAGGTGCGCGAACTGGCGCCTCAGGGCGACGAGCCATGGTTCGTGAGCCGCATGCGCGACGGCACCGAGGTGAAGCTCGCGCGGCGCGAGTTGATTCCCAGGATGCAGGCGTGCGTGGACGAGCTAACCGAGTTGGGAGTCGACCTGATCGTGCCGCTGTGCTCGGCTGACTGGTCCGTGCTGGACTCCAGGGTACCTTTCATCAACCCGGGCCGCGCGCTTGCGGTGATCAACGAGGCGCTGGTGCGCCCGGGCGGTCGGCTGGGCGTCGTGATGCCGACCGAGGCCCAGGCCCAGATCGCTCAGGCGCGCTACGAGCGCGCTGGCGAAGCGGTGGTCACCACCTTCGCGCAACCGTATACGAGCGTAGACGAGCAACTCGAGCAGTGCCGCCAGGCAGGCGAGCTGTTGGCGCGAGAGCAGGTAGACCTCATCTATATGGGATGCATGGGGCACACACAGAAGATGAGGTCCATCGTGCGACAGGCGAGCGACCTGCCAACGGTGACGGCCAACGGGATGATTGCCGCCCTCCTGTCCCAAATGCTGGCTTCGTGAGGGCATTCGGCCTGCCGGTGCGCTGAGCTCGCTGCATATCGCGCGACGCCCCGAGTGGCGAACGCAGGTCAGCATCAAGTGGTTGGCGCGTCCGACAGCGGGCGTCAAATCAGTGGGGTAATCGTTCAATGGAAGCGGTGCCGAAGGTGGGAGTCGAACCCACACGAGGTTGCCCTCAACGGTTTTTGAGACCGTCGCGTCTGCCGTTCCGCCACTTCGGCTGGCAATGGACGTACGCCGTCACGGCGTAACATCAAAGTATAGGTCGCACGCCGCGCCGGCTGCAACCTGTCACCAACCCCAACCACCCATGACTTTGGTGACAACCGTATCCGTTCCCGTATTCGTATGATTAGGTATGCGGGTAGGTCTGGCGCGCCGGGCGCGACCGCAAACGTGATGGAGAATGATGTTCCGCCAATCTCGACAGGGCAACGTGTCGTTCTTCGCCGGACGCGCCACCAGCGCGCGAGAACTCTACCGGTCCACGTACCGGAGCACGTATGGCTCACCCGATGATATCTTCGCGGTGAATCCCGTGCGCCGCTCGGCCATGATCTCGCTCGGCTCGTGGGCCATGCTGGTCGTGCCGGCCGCGTTTATGAGCGGAAACCTCCAAGCACTGCTGCTGATCGGCTTCGGCTGGATGGCGGCGGCCGGAATCGTCTTCGTCACGCCGATCTTCATCTGGTCGCTGGCCGAGGTTGCCTGGCAGCGCTATCGCCGCCACAAGCACCCCGGCATCGACGAGCTCGACATCAGCCCGCGCGCATTCAGCCTGCTCACGCGCCACGGCTTCGACACAATCGAGCACGTCGACCGCACGCCCGACTCGACGCTCTTGCTGCTCTCCAACATGGACGCGCGGACGCTCCGCGAGATCCGCCGCGCGATCAACATCTGGAAGTACCAGCGCTGGCAGGATCGTGGCTTCCCACTTGGTGAAACACCCGACAGCATCTTCTAAGCTCCTTCCTCAACGCGAGCACCGGGCAGACGGGCCGCGCTGTCCCGGAGCAGCGCCGCCATCGCCTTGGGGTCGATATCCCGAGCCACGGCGATGCCTTCACCGGGTTCGGCCGGCACCGAATCGAGCGTGCCACGTCGCAGGTCGCCAGTATCGACGCTAATCCGGCGCCAATCCCAGCAGCCAGGCTCTACGCCGACCGCCCCTGCCACTGCGTAGAGGTCGTGAATCGCGATGCCCGGGCGACCGTAGGCGCGGTTGGCGTACTCCCAAAGGTGCTGGAGCCAGCCGGCGACATAGCGGCCCAATCTGCCGCCGATGCCGGCGGCAATCTCCGGGATGGCCTCGACCGGGATCTGGCAGGCTGTGGTGGCGTCGTAGTCGAACAGCCGGATCGGGACGCCACTGCGGATGACGATGACCGCCGCCTCGGGGTCGGTGTGGAAGTTGAACTCGGCGGTCGGGCTGACTCGCGTGGGGATCTGCCCGATCGAGCCGCCCATCACATAGAGCGTATCCAGCGCGTCGAGAGCAGCCGGGTCGTTCACGAGCAGCGCGGCGATATTGGTCAACGGGCCGATCGCGACCAGCAGCTTGCGCTCATCGGTGGGTTCCCGGCACCACGCGCGCAGGGCGGGTCCGGCCGGACCGGCGATCTCGCCTCGCGTGGCTGGCAAGGGCGGGTCGCTCACGCCCATGTCGCCGTGCAGCGTGGAGCCGGGCACGAGGGGGCGAGCGAGTGGTTGAGTCGCGCCCAGGTAGACCGGCACGTCGTCGACGCCGGCGACGGCCAGGACGCCCAGCGCGTTGGCCGCGCCGCGTTCGGCGGTCACGTTGCCGGCGACGGTGGTGATCAGGTCGACGTGGATCTCGGGGCTGCCCAGCGCGGCCAGGATGGCCAGCGCATCGTCACGGCCCGGGTCGCAGTCGATCGCGACCCGGGCCGCCCCCGGCCTGGCCGGCTGGGCAGTCACTGATTAATCCCGGCTCTTCTCGACCCAGGTTTCGGAGAAGGCCAGGAAGCAGGAGCTGGATGGGCGGCCATCGTCGCGGGTGGCGGTACGCACCTCACCCTCGACCTGCTGGTCGTTGACCATGACCTTGGCGTGGGTGCAGGGGCAGATGACCGTCATCAGGTCCCAGGAGGTATCACCCAGCTTCCAGCCCTGGCGCAGGACCTGCTGGTAGTCGGCTACGCCGGCCCAGGTCAGCTCGACGACCGAGCTGCCGTCGTTGGCGACGACGCGGTGATACCAGCGGCTGTCGGATTCCTGAAAGAAGCGCGCGTAGGTCGGCTCGACGTTCTCGAAGCCGAGGTCCGTGAAGCCGTCGAAGTGGCGTGTGAAGCGCTCGGTGACGAGCTTGGCCATCGGCGGGTTGTCGGTATAGATCGCCTGGCGGGCCAGCTCGCCGATGCCGGACTCCTGCGGGTCGATCCAGACGAGCATGGCATTGCCCTCGCCGTGTTCGGAATAGACGCAGCGCCAGTAGCTCACCGCGGCCACGCGCTGGTCGGTGCCGGGCTTGTAGAGTGTGAGCCCGGGGTTCTCACCAGAAAAGACGACGGTCATCGTCCCCTCCTTTATACGAAAGCGTCATTGCCTCTGCGCCCTATGGTAGCCCAGCGTGGCGATCGGCGCGGCGAAGCCCGACAGGACGGGGCATACTCGCAACTGTTCCCGGCAAGACGGCGAGGCCCCACCGGAGTGGGGCCTCGGAGAATTCGGCTGAGTGGAGGGCGGCCTAGTAGTGGATCGAGACGACGGAGCCGTAGTCGAGGTGGTTCCAGAAGAAGTAGGCGTCCGCCTCCATCAAGCCGACGCAGCCATTGGAGCTAAACTGGCCGAAGTTGGCCTCGGGCGTCCAGTAATTGCCGTGGATGGCGTAGCCGCCGTGCAGGAAGTACTGGGTGTACTTGACGTTCTCGAGGTAGTAGTACTCGGGGTGACCGGGCGGGAAGCCAACAGTGGCAGAGTCCATCGTCTCGTTCTCGACCCGGGCGAGGACCTCGAAGACGCCGGTCGGCGTGCGATCTCCCCGGCCAGCAGTGATGATCGCGACGTAGACCGGGGTATCCCAGCTGTAGGCGATGGCCCAGAACTCCGAGAGGTTCACGTCCACCCAGGTTCCGGCGTAGGTCTGCGGCGGGGCCGGGACGATCAGCGGGTCGAGGTAGACGGCCGGGACGAAGCCGCCATCGCTCAGCTCGTACCAGGCGCTGACGCCCTTTTCGGGCTCACCGCTCACCAGGCCCTTCACCTGCAGCGGGCGGCGGTGGTAGACGACGTCGACGACGGCACTCTCAGTGCTCGGTTCGGCGCGCACGTTGAGCACGTCGGCCTCGACGAAGGCCCAGCGGCCGCCGTCCCAGGTCGGCAGGGCCTCGCCCCAGCCGGTGCTGAAGACGCCAGCGTCGTACTCAACGGCATCAGCGTCGCGCTCGACAGGGTCGAGATCGATCCGGCGGTGCTCGGCATACTCCTTGCCGAGATGGCCCAGTAGCACCTCATACTCAGTCCCGGCATTCTCCGGGTGCCACTCGAAGCGGGCACGCTCGAAGTACTGGACGATGAAGCCGTTCTCCTCGAATTCCTCGGAGATCGGGAAGCCGAAGACCGGCAGGCCGCCATGTTTGTCCCAGTACTCCTTGAAGCCGTGCGCCAGGGTGTGGCCGGTTTCCTCGAAGTAATAGAAGCCATCCTCGGGGTTGTAATTGTCGAGGCGCACTGGGAGGAAGGGCCGCCGGTCGCGGACCTGCTGCGCCTTCCAGGTGCCGAGCTGGGTGCCGATCACGACCCAGTCGGGGTGATCTTCCTTGTTCTCGGGCCACCACTCCAGGCGCGCGCGCTCGAAGTACTGGACGACCAGGCCGTTCTCGATGACCGGCTCGGTGATGGGGAAGCCGTAGATTGTGAAGTCGCCGTTCTTCAGCCAGTTGGTCAGCAGGTCTCCCGAGAGGTGGTGACCGGTTTCAGGGAAGTACGCCTGCGCCGGCACGAAGTCCTCCAACAACTCGATCTCGGCTGCCTGCGCGCTGGCCTGTAGCGGTGGAATCGCCAGGCCGATCGACGCGCTGGCGATGATGCCGGCAACGAACATCAGCGCAAGCCGAAGCACCCCGTGACGATGTGATCGCACGCGACGTCCCATGCTCAGATTGTCCCTCTCTCGGATGCCTGCCCCGCAAATACCTCGACGGGCCTGAAGCCCGCACGATTGTACTGAAGTCGTCCTCTCGAACCGTAGCCGGGGTAGCCAACCGGGACCTGGGGACCGAAAGCGATCTTGGGAATAACGATCCAGGGGTGTTGAGTTTGTTTAAGTGGCGCTTTATGGTTTGGCTGCCTTACAATTCAGAGGTTAGGTCAGCTCTGGTTGTCGCCAGCCGAATCCGCGCCGCGCCTTGCGCCTGCTTCGTCGTCCGCGCGGCCCTGGCCGTTAGCTTCGCATCACGATTGAGGGGGACATTTCCCGCCTATGGCACTTCGTCAGCCATCATCGACGACCACCGACAGCGAACGCGTGCAGAGCACGCACTATCCAGGCGCGCCACAACCGGGCGCGCCTTCAACGCCGGTCGAGACCGCCGCGCTGCCGTGGTGGAAGCGGACCTTCGAGTCGCTCAAGGAGCGCGACTTCCGGCTGCTCTGGCTGGGAATGCTGCCCAGCACCCTGGCAATGCAGATGGGCATGGTCACCAACGGCTATCTGGCCTACGACATCACCGGGTCGGCGGCGGCCGTGGGCTTCGTGACATTGGGCTTCGGCGTGCCGATGCTGTTCTTGTCGTTGATCGGCGGTGTGGTGGCCGACCGCTTCTCCAAGCGCCAGATCCTGATGGCCACCCAGAGCGTGGTGGGTTTGGCGGCGGCGGTGCTGGCCTTCCTGGTGCTGACTGATCTGATCAGGATCTGGCACATGACGCTGGTCGCTTTCATGATGGGCACCGCGTTCGCCTTCAACATGCCGGCGCGCCAGGCCTTCGTCGCAGAGCTGGTCGGCCGCGAGCGGCTGACCAACGCCGTGGCGCTCAACAACACCGGCATGAACATGGCGCGCGTCGTCGGCCCGGCGGTCGCTGGCGCGCTGATCGGCATAGCCTTCATCGGCATCGGCGGCGTCTACGTGATCATGGCGCTGATGTACGTGGCCGTCGTCTACACCATCTCGCGCCTCCCGGATCGCGGCGTCCGGCCAACCGCCGGCTCGGCCCGGGGGTTCGACGCGCTCAAGGACGGCCTACGCTACATCCTCAGCAATCAGGTGCTGCGCGCGCTGATGATCCTGGCGTTCGCGCCGACGCTGCTGGGCATGTCCTACCAGGCGTTGATGCCCGTCTTCGCCGAGGAGGTCTTCAACGTCGGCGCCAGCGGCCTGGGCTTCTTGATGACGGTCAACGGCATCGGCGCGCTGGTCGGCTCGCTCGGCGTGGCGACCTTCAGCAACTTCCGCAAGCGCGGGATGCTCCAGGTCGGGCTGGGAATCGTCTTCGGGCTGTCGCTGGCTACTTTCGCCTTCGGCCAGTCGCTGGCGATCGCGGTCCCGTCGCTGGTCGTCATCGGCGCGACGTCGGCGGCCTACATGGCGCTCAACATGTCGCTGGTGATGAGCTACACCGAGCCGCAGTACCACGGCCGGGTGATGTCGATCAATATGATGACCTTCTCGCTGATGCCGCTGTCGGTCGTGCCGACCGGCTATCTGGTGGACATCTTCGGCGCGCCGGTCGTGATTGGCATCTCGGGGCTGGCGCTGACGGCGATCGTGGCCGCCTACGGCACGCTGCACCCCTCCTATCGCAAGGTGGAGTAGGCTAACGACCAGTTCCAGGGCAGACCAGGAGCGGGGCGCCAACCGGCGTCCCGTTTCGGCTATGCTGGGCTGGCGAACGATCCGTGACAAGCCGAGGAGCGTGGCCGATGCAGTGGCCGACTGCGAGCGATATGGCCCGCGTCGAGGAGCGGCTCGACGAGTGGGATAGCCATGGGCTGTGGATCATCTTCCACGACTACAGCGCCCGCTCCTGCGCTAAGTGGGTGCCCCGGCCGGCCGTGGGATCGGCGCTCAGGCGCGGCGGCGTCTTTGCGCGCGCAAACCTCAACTTCACGATCGACGATCAGCAGGTGCCCAACCCACGCTTCGGCGCGGACACCGGCGACTTCTTCGCCGTGCCGGACCCCGACACGCTGGTGCCGGTGCCGTACCGCCCCGGCGCGGCGCGCGCCCACAGCTGGCTGCGAACCGAGGAGGGCGAGGCGTGGGAGGGCTGCCCGCGCACGATGCTGGTGAGCCAGATTGAACGGCTGGCCGAGCACGGATTGAGCGCGCAGGTGGCCTTCGAGCCGGAGTTCACGCTCTACCACCAGGGGCCGGACGGCAACCTGACGCCGGTCGATCACCACGCGATGTACACCGTCGACCGGATCGACACCAGCTACGAGCTGTTGAGCCGCATGCAGGAGACGCTGATGCAGCAATCGATCGACGTCGTCCAGATCGGTTCGGAGTACGGCCACGGTCAGGTCGAGATCAATTTGAGCCATACCGATCCGCTGAGCGCGGCCGACCAGCTGCTGATCTTCCGCGACACCGTCCGGGCGCTGGCCCGCGACGCCGGGCTGCTGGCCACCTTCATGCCGAAGCCATTCGCCACCTCTGCCGGAAACGGCCTGCACGCCCACCTCTCGCTTCAGGCGGCCGGCGACGGGGCGGACCGCTCAAGCGGAGAAGAGCCGGGCGAGATCTCGCGGGAGCTCAGCCACTTCGTCGGCGGCGTCTTGGCTCACGCGCCGGCGCTCTGCGGAGTGGCGAGCCCGACCGTCAACTCCTATAAGCGCCTGCAGCCGGCATCCTGGGCGCCGGCGCACGTCGCCTACGGCAGCGGCAACCGCTCGGCGCTGGTACGCATCCCCGGCTCGACTCGCAAGCGGATGGAGTTTCGCGCCGGCGACTGCACCGCGAACCCGTATCTGCTCCTGACGGCGCTGCTGGCCGCCGGGATCGACGGCCTGGAGCGGGAGACTGCGCCGGGCGAGCTGGCGCAGTTTGACCTCGGACATGCCGACCCGGAGGAGCTGTGCCGGGCGGGGATCACGATGCTGCCGCGCTCGGCCGGCGAAGCGCTGAATGCGATCGAAGCCGACGAAGTGGTCATGAGCGCGCTGGGGCCGGTGTGCGGCCCGGAGCTGTTACGCATCAAGCGCTACGAGCTGGCCCGCTACGAGGTCGAGGTCAGCGAGTGGGAGCGCAACGTTTATCTGGAGCGCGTATGAGCCTTCGCAACGAGATCGGCGCGATTCCCTTCGAGGACCACCACGTCCACGCCCCGGAGCGGGCCCACCAGCTCGACGCCGACGCCTTCCGGCGGCCGTTCACCGAGGCGTCGATCCCGGCGGTCTGGCAGGGCCCGCTGGCCAGCCAGATCGGATACCGCTGGATGGTCAGGGAGCTGGCCGGGCTGCTGGGCGTCGCCCCCGATGAGGCGGCCATCGTACGAGCGCGCAACGCCATCGAGCAGGGCGTGTACCATCGCCGCCTGGCGGATGCCGCCAACCTGGGCGCCTGCTATGACGATTACCTGTTCGGGCTCGATCAATGCTTCGGCCCGGTTGAGTGGGCGGAGATGACCGGCCGCCCGGTTCACCGCGTGCTGCGGATCGAGACGTTCGTCGAGCGGCTGCACGCCGAATGCCCGACGCTCGACGACGCGCTAGAGCGCTTGACGCAAGAGATCCAGGGCGCGCCCGGCAACGGCCTTGTCGCGCTCAAGAGCATCGCGGGATACCGGGTGGGGTTGGAGTTCCAGCCGCCCACGGCCGAGAGTCGGCGTAGGGCGGTCCTCGCTTACGCGGTGCTGCGGGCGAGGCTGGAGCGCGGCGAAGCGGTCAGGATCGAAAGCAAGCATCTGGTTGACGCGATCGTATGGGCGGCCTTCGAGGCGGCCGCTCCCCTGGGGCTGCCGGTCCAGTTTCACGTCGCCTTCGGGGACGACGACATCGTGATGACGCGGAACGACCCGTCACTGATGCGCGTCCTGCTGCAGCATGAGCCCTTCCGCACCGTTCCGGTCATCCTGCTGCACTGCTACCCCTACCATCGCACGGCCGGTTACCTGGCGAGCATCTATCCCAACGTCTACGTCGACCTGGGCCTGACGATCCCGATCGCCGGGCACGGCTCGGCACGCATCCTGGCCGAGGCGCTGGAGCTGACGCCGGTCGATCAGTTGCTGGCATCGACCGACGGCCACATGACGCCGGAGTTCCAGTGGTTTGGGGTGCATGTCTGGCGCTGGGCGCTGGAGAAGGTGATCGGAGACCTGGTGTCCGACGGGATCGTCAGCGTCAACGAGGGCATCGGGATCGCGGCGAAGGTGCTACGCGACAATGCCCGGCGAGTCTATCCCATCGATTAGTTGCCGCTCTCGCGCCCAATTGCCCTGATGCTTTCCGGAACCCGATACCGTTCGGGATCGTAGGGGGCGCCAGGACTTCCCATCGAGTCTCCAACGAAAGCGCCGGCACGTCCCTACGCGGGACGGCGCAAGTTCCTGACTTTAGTCGTCTTTGTTGGATGCGTGAGCGGTTCTGTGGTCGGCCCCCAGGGGAAATCAGAGATGTTTGGGGGCCGACCGGGTGGCTTAGCCGACGCTCTTGGTGAAGCGCTCGATGGCCTCCATGAGCTCGGCGGCGGCGGCTTCCTTGTCGTCGGCGTTGAGTACGCAGCCGTGGATGTGGTCTTCGAGAATTACCAGGCCGATTGCCCGGGCCGCGGCGATGATTGAGGAGAGCTGCGTGAGGATGTCGACGCAGTACTTGTCATCCTCGACCATGCGCTGGACGCCCCGGACCTGCCCCTCCATGCGCCGCAGGCGGGCAAGGATGCGCTGCTTGTCGGCCTGGTACGAGTCGCTCTGGCGCTCGCCCGGAACCGGGGCTTCGATCCCGTCGGGAACGTGATGCTGTCCGTTATGCTGGTGCTGATGTGTGCTCATTGCTCTACTTCCATGCTTCCGGGTGGCGCGGATACGCCCGGGGCGCCCGGACGAGATCCGGTCTCAATTGTAAGCCACGGCTAGGCCGGGGATGCCTCGCGAATCGCCTTGCCCAGCCGGTGGACGCCCTCCTCGATGCGTTCCGCTGAGAGGGTCGTGAACCCCAGGCGCAACGCGGGGATCTTGCGGCGGTCCGGGTAGAAGAACGAACCGGGCAGGTAGCCGACGCGGTGCTTCGCGGCGGTGGGCAGCAGCTCGTCGGCCGTCGGGCCACCATTCATCGTCAGCCAGGTGAAGAAGCCGCCGGCCGGCGTCGTCCATTCCACGCCGGGGGGCATCTCACGCTCCAGGGCGGCGAACATGATTTGGGCGCGCTCGGCATAGGCAGCGTTCGACTCGGCGATGTGCTGGTCCAGCCAACCGTTCTGGGCCGCGCCGACGATCATGCGCTGCACGAAGCGGTCGGACTGGATGTCGACTGCCTCCTTGCCGTCGAGCAGCGGCGGAGCGAGCGCGGCCGGGTAGACCATCCAGCCGATGCGCAGGGCGGGCATGATCGTCTTCGAGAACGTGCCGAGGTAGATGACGTTGCCGTCGTCGGCAGCCAGCGGCCGGGTTGGCCGGCCGTCGAAGGCCAGCTCGCCGTAGGGATCGTCCTCGATGACCGCGACGCCGGCATCGCGCGTGATCTGGAGGATCTGCTGCCGGCGCTCGTCGCTAATGTTCGCGCCGGTCGGATTCTGGAAGCTGGGGATGGTATAGAGCGCCTTGACGCGCTCGTTGGCGGCCAGGATCTCGGCCAGCTTCTCGGGGATCAGGCCATGGGCGTCGACCGGGGCGACCAGGTACTCAACCTGGTAAGCGTCGAAGGCCTGCAGCGCCCCGAAATAGGTCGGCCCCTCGACGACGACACGGTCACCGGGGTCGAAGAGCGCGCGGGCCGCCAGGTCGAGCCCCTGCTGCGAGCCGTTGGTGATCAGGATGCGCTCGCGGTCGGTCACCACTCCACGGCGCGCCATGCGCTCGGCGATCAGATCGCGCAGCTCCTCGTAACCGTACGATTCGCCGTAGACGGCGATGTCGCGAGCCACCTCCCACACGTCGGCGGACGCCTGGCGCAGCCGCTCGACGGGCACGCGCTCGGGCGGCGGCGTGCCCCCGGCGAAGAAGATCAAATCCTCGACTTGCCTGATCGGCACCAGATCGACGAACGGCGACGGCTGCAGCGCGGCCGCGCGCCCGGACAGTAGCGGACCCCAATCGAAATCGGTCACGTCCAGTCTTCCCACAACCCTCTAGGATCTACTCTCAGCGGTCGATGATCTCAACCTCGATGCGCTTGTTGCTCTTACCTTTGGAGCGCGTGCCGACAACGCGCAATCCGCCGATTTCCGATGTGTTGCGGACGTGCGTGCCGCCGTCCGCCTGCAGGTCGAGGCCCTCGATCTCGACGACCCGCACTTCGGTGATGTGCTCCGGCAAGAGGTTGATCTTGGTGCGGATCAGGTCCGGGATCTGAAAGGCCTCCTCGCGTGGAATCGTACGCCAGGAGACCGGCAGCTGCCGCTCAATGGCCTCGTTGACCAGCGTCTCAATGCGCTCGACCCGCTCCGGGTTGAGGTCTTCCAGCTCGAAATCCATGCGCGCCTTGTCGAGCTGGATGTTCGCGCCGGTGACGGGGGCGCCGTATTCCTTGAAGATCACCCCGCAGAGGACGTGCAGCGCGGTGTGGGTGCGCATCAACTTGTAGCGCCGGTCCCAATCGATCTCGCCGCGCACCTGCTGGCCCACCTCCGGCGCGCCCTCGCCGGAGATGCGGTGGAGGACGGTCGCGCCGCGCTTGCGGACATCGACGACGTCCCAGGCGAGGTCCCCGGCAATCAGGCGCCCTGTATCGTTGGGCTGGCCGCCGCCAGTGGGATAGAAGGCCGTTTGATCGAGGATGACGTCACCCTCGGCAGTGACGTCGAGAACGACCGCCTCGAATTCACGCAAGTAGGAATCATCCATGTAGAGCAGTGCTGTCTCGCTCATCGCTCCCTCACCCTTCCGTCGTCGCGGATCCAATTCGGCGCCCACCCCTTGCCAACGAGTCACGAGGCTGATAGCATGTACGGACCGGGTGTACGTACACTCGGACGATGATGCTCCACGACCCGTAGAAAGGAGTGGTTCCTCATGGCAGCCCGGCCACCCACCTCGCGAATGCGCCGCCCCACTGAGGATACCGCCACGCAGCCACCGAAACCGAACCGCCGGCGCAAACTGGTCGGCGCGTCGCTGGTCGCCGGGTCGGTACTGATCGTCGCCTCGGTCGCGACCTCGGCCGCCACCCGTTTCTATTCGATCTCCTACGGCGAGACGCTCAACAGCATCGCGCGCGACCACGGGACCGACGTGGCGACATTGCTGGGCTTCAACGACAACATAAAAGACCCCGACGTGATTATCGCCGGGGACAAGCTGCGTGTCCCAAGCGGCGACCTGGTGAGCTATACCGTGCGTGAGGGCGACACGCTCAACACGATCGCGGCGCTGCACGGCGTGACGGTCGAGGAGCTGGTCGTCATCAACAAGCTCGACGACCCCGACCTCATCCGGCCGGGTGAGGTCCTGTTGATGTACGTCGCCGAAGAAGGCGAAGCCGGGATGCAGGGCGTCGACGCAGACGACGAAGACGTTGACGCGGCCACCTCGGAACCGACGGCAACCGAAGGGGCCGAGCCGGCGGACGACGAAGATACTGCGGAAGCCACCGCCGAACCGACCGAGGAAGCGGCGCCTGACGCCTCGATAGGTGACGACGAGGAGGCAGAGGCCGACGCCACCGCAGAGGATGAAGACGCCGCCGCAACGGACGAAGAAGAAGATGCCGAGGATGGGGGCGGAGTCGATGGCCCAGCGATCTCGGGGCAGCTGCATCTGGTGCAGGAAGACGAGACGCTGGCGGACATCGCGGCCCAGTACGGCGTGACTGAGGCGCAGATCATCGCCGCCAACGCGCTGGAGTCGGGCACCGTCACCAACGGCATGATCCTCAAGATCCCGGCGGCTGCTTCGGCGGGCTTCGAGCTGATCGGGATGCCGCTCGGCCAGGAACAGTGGCCGCTGATGAGCGAGCTGGCCGCGGCCTCGCTGGCGACCGCCTACTGGGGCGCGCCGGTTACGGCCGAAGAGCTGCTGGCCGCGCTTGACTCCTCGCCCAACCCGCACGCCGGATTCCGGGGCGACCCGCACGGCATGTTCGGCGGCACCGACGACTACGGCGTCTACGCCGGCCCGCTGGCCGAGGCACTGGCGAGCTTCGGGTTCAACGCGGAGGCCTTCTATGCCGATGGCGACCCGAGCGCGCTGACGGCCCGCATCGACGCCGGCACGCCGGTGGTCGTCTGGGTGACCTACGACCTGGCGCCCCAGGAGCGCGAGGTGGTCGAGGATGAGAGCGGCCAGTACTCGCTGATTCCCGAGAAGCACGCCGTCGTCGTCTACGGGTACACCGACGAGGGCGTGAAGGTGGTCGATGTGGCCAGCGGCGCGGCCACGGTCTGGAACTGGGAACCGTTCATGGCCTCGTGGTCGCTCTTCGACGGCATGGGCCTGGCAATCGACCTGAGATAACCGGGAGCCGTGGAACTGACATTGAGGGCGGTAGCCCTCGTGACGATGGGGGGCGCGATCGGCGCCCCTCTTCGCTTTGCCCTCACCATGTTCATCAATCGCGAGCTCTCCCAGCCGAGCTTTCCGGCGGCGACGCTGGCGATCAACGCGTCGGGTAGCTTCGTGCTGGCGCTGGTGTTCTGGGCGTCGGCCGCCCGGTTAGGGCCCGACGCCCGGCTATTGATCGGCACCGGGCTGCTGGGCGCGTTCACGACCTACTCCACGTTCTCGGTCGAGACGGTCCAGCTCGTCGAACGCTCGCGCCCGCTGCTGGCGGCCGGCTATGTGTCAGCGACGGTCGGGCTCTGCCTGGGTGCGGCGTACCTGGGGATGCAGCTGGCAAAATCCGCCGGGTGAGCGAGACAGGGCTACATCCGCTGTTGGTAGAGTTGCGTAGAACTGTCGGGAAACGCGAGCCTGGTTTAGACCCGAGATGACGAAGCATGCATGACGAGGCCGGCAAGAGCCCTGAGCCCCATGTGGACCAGCAGCCCGAGCCTGGTCCGGACGATAGCGGCATCCCGGCATTAGCCCTCGGCGCGCTAGACGCCGGTGAGTGCGAGCGGGCAGAGCACGAGATCAATACTACTCCGGACGGGCGCATGCAGTACGCAGGCTACGCCGAGGCCGTTGGACTGCTCGGCCTGGCAACGCCGGAGGCCCGCCCACGGGCAGAACTACGCGACCGTATCCTCAACGCGGCCGGTGTCCCGGTCGATCTGGAAGCCGCGCGCGAGCGTCGCCGCTCCCCTGCCATCTGGCTTGGAGCGGTCGCGGCGGTGCTGATCCTGGCGCTCGCCGGGTTGGCCGCGTACCAGTGGTCGCAGGCGAGCGACCGGGCCGACCGAATCGCCGAACTGGAAGGCGATCTGGCGGCCAGCGAGGCGCGCATCGCCGAGCTGGAGGAGGCCGCCCGCAAGGCCGGTGTTTACGTCAACTTCGAGCAACCGCTGGTCTGGCGACCGTTTCAGATACCCGACCGCCCGCAGGGCGCCTGGGGCTACCTGATCTACACGCCCGACGGGCAGACCGGCTACCTGGTCATCGCGGGCATGCCGCTGGAAGAGGGCAAGGTCTACCAGGCCTGGACCGTCGAGGACCGCCCGGTCTCGGCCGGGACGCTGAGAACCGACGAATCAGGAATGGGCTTCCTGATCCTCCAGCACTTCGACGTGCCGATCCAGGAGCTCCAGCGCGTCGGGATCACAGTGGAGCCGCCCGGCGGCAGCCCGGCACCGACGTCGGACCCGGTCGCCATCGCCGAGCCAGCCTGACCCCGCACACTGTCCGTACACGTATCTGGTTTACTTGTGCCCAGCCCGATGGGGATGCGGGCTGAAGCTATGCATGAGGTATGGGATGGCGACGAGGGTGACGAGACGATCGCCGCTGGTTACCTGCGGCTTGCTGCTGATGGCCCTGATCCTGACCGCGTGTTCGGTGACTGGCGATGACGATGACGACGATGCATCGCCCACAGCCGACGCGCCAGCGCCGACGGCGACCGTCGAGCCGTCAGCGACCGAGACGCCCGAACCGTCACCGACCTCGACCGCCACCCCGGAGCCAACGCCTACGGCGACGATCACGCCAACGCCAACCAACACACCGACCCCGTCTCCGACGCCACTCCCGGAGGTGGCGAACCCCTTCGAAAACCTGACGCAGCCCGACGAGGTCCTGGAGAACTTCACGCTCTCTTACCGCGGCGAGTTCGGTACGCCCGACGGAGGCGTCGACAGCATCGAGATCGAGATCGAGCAGTCCTCGCCGAGCCGATACCACCTGCGCACCGGCGCGGGCGTCGAGATCTGGGTGATCGACGACCAGACGTATTTCCGCAACCCGGACGGCTCGGTGTTCCCGATCCAGTCGGCAATCGACCCAATACTGATCTCGCCGGCCGCCTACCTGATCCAGATCCCCGACCCTCAGAGCGTGCCGGCGGCGCTGGAGGTCGGGCGGGAGGACGTCGAGGGGCGGCCAGCGACACGCTATAGCGTGGACGCCAACGAGATCGAGCTATTCGGTCTGTCCGGGGAGCAGGCGGTCGAGGACGCCGAAGGCCGGATCGAAGTCTGGATCGACGAGGAACTGGGCTTCATCAGCCGCTTGCGGGTCGATGTCACCTGGGTCGATGAGAACGGCGAGGAGCGGGACGCTCGTTCGCGGCTGCTGGTTTCGAACGTCGGCGCGACCCCGGAAATTCAACCGCCGGTCTAGCCAGTTGCCGCCCGGCATCCCGACGTTTCAGCCCAGCGCGGGTTGCCGGTTGCGCTCCCGTAACGCACAATGCACCGTCCGAATCGACAGCCGGCTGGCGACCGGTGGACCGCGCCGAGCCCAGCGGGAGGAGGTGATATGACCGACCAGGCGACAGACCGCGACCGGCAGGTCGCGCGCATGCTGGAGACGATGCGCGCCAACTGGCTCCCAACGGCCGAGGGGTACCTCGGCGAGCGCGGCGCGTTCGAGGGTCTGGCGCGCCTGTTCCCCGAACCGATCTATGCCCGTCACCGGGAGGAGACACTGGGCGGCGTACCGGTGATCGCAACGGCGGACCTCGAATCCGGCAACAATCCGGAGCGGCACATTCTCTACTTGCACGGCGGGGCGTTCGTCATCGGCTCGCCGAGAATCTACCGCGAGCAATCGGCCAGGATCGCCCGGGCAGCCGGCGCGGTCGTTCATTCCGTGGATTACCGCCTGGCGCCGGAGCATCCCTTCCCGGCGGCGCTGGAGGACGCCACGGCCAGCTATCTGGGCTTGCTCGAACGCGGGATCGAGGGCCGCCAGATCGTCATCGCCGGGGATTCGGCTGGCGCCAACCTGGCGCTCGGCGCGGCGGGGCGATTGAAGCGCGAGGGCCAGCCGCTGCCGGCCGGACTGGTGCTGCTCTCCCCCTGGGTCGACCTCAGCTGCGCCGGGCAGACGATGAGCACCAATGCCGATGCGCGCCACCTTGCACAGCGGCAGGGACTCGTCACCTCGGCCAGTCATTACCTCGGAGAGCGAGACCCACGCGATCCCGAAGCATCGCCGCTCTACGCCGACCTCTCCGGCCTGCCGGAGATGCTGATCCAGGTGGGCTCGAAGGAGACGCTGCTTGACGACGCGCGCGCGCTCGATCGGCGGGCGCGGGCAGCGGGGGGGCGAACGCGGCTCGAAATCTACGGGGGCATGGTCCACGAGTGGCACCTGCTGGCAGCGCTGATGCCGCCGGATGAGCCGCTCGTCGACGCCCAGCGGGCCGTGGAGTCGATCGGCGCGTTCGTGCGAGAGCGAACTGACGATTGACCGTCAAGCGCGTCTTTCGGATCCGTCGCGACGTGGCCTACCGGCCGCTACTCTTGCTCTTCGGCGCGACGCGGCCACGTTCCTACCTGGAACTCCGTGAGGATGCGATCCATGCGCGCTTCAGCTGGTACCGGGTCACCATCCCGCTGGACCACATTCAACGAGCCAAGCGCGCAAGGTGGGCATGGTACGCCGGAATCGGCTGGCGCTCGAACATGACCTCGATCCTGGGCTTGATCGGCTCATACCAGGGGGTTGTCCACCTGAAGATCGCGCCACCAGTGCGGACCAGAGTTCTATTGATCCCCATCAGACTGCGAGACTTCTACATCTCGCTGGAAGACCCTGACGGCTTCCTCGCGGTGCTGGCCGAGCGGCGGCCGGACACCGTCGGAAGCGGCGAAGGTGGTGAGCCGGCTCGCTAGCGCCGGAACAACCCAAGGATCGTCAGGAAAATCACCGCGCCGATGATCGCCACCAGGAACGACCACAGGTTGAAGCCAGTGACGCCGGTGCCACCGGCCGCGCTGAATATCGCGCCACCAAGCAGCGCGCCGATGATGCCGACAGCGATGTTGCCGAGACAGCCCATGCGCTCGTTGCGCCCGGTGATGATACTGGCGACCCAGCCGGCGATCGCTCCAAAGATGATCCAGGTCAGGATACCCACTGCGCTCCCTTTCGCCGCGTGAACGCGCCGCTGACTGGCCGCTCGTCTCCAGGTTAAGACCTGGCCGGGTGGCGGTGTTGTTGCCACCGCCTACGTCGCTGCGGGGCCGCAAAGTTATCTTACCAGCAGTGCGGGGCGGGCCGTGCCGGACGCGCTCCAGTAAGATCATGAGCCGGGGAGGAGTGACGCATGGGCGGGCAGAAGCAAGGCAGGCCGATCACCAGGCGGCGGCTGGAGCGCATGGCGTCGGTGCTGGCGCGGCGCCAGCCGGACGTCGCCGTGGTGCTGGAGAACATCCACGATCCGCACAACGTCAGCGCCGTGTTGCGCTCCTGCGACGCGACCGGCGTCGACAACATCCACCTGATCTACACCCATGAGGAGGAGCCCGAGCTGAGCACCGGCGTGGCCGCCGGCACCCAGCGCTGGTTGAACATCCACCGCCACGCCAGCGTCGAGGAGTGCTACGCACAGCTGCGGGAGGCCGGCCTAACGATCTACGCCGCCACGATCGAAGGCGAGACCACCGACCTCTACGAGCTGGATCTGACCGCGCCGTGCGCGCTGGTCTACGGAAACGAGTCGCGCGGGTTGACCAGCGAGGCCGTCCAGCTGGCCGACAGGCGCATGCGCATTCCGATGATGGGCATGGCCGAGTCGCTCAACATCTCCGTCGCCTGCGCCGTGACACTGTTCGAGATGCTTCGGCAACGGCGCGCCGCCGGCCACTATGACCGGGCCGGCTATCCGCTCAACCGGATGCATGAGACGCTGGCCGGTTGGCTGGAGCGCGACGAGCGCGACCCCGGCTACGCCGAGCAGGCGTCGTTCGACCCGACGAAGTTCCCGCCCGTCTGGCCACGCACACGCCCCGCTCCCCCGGATGTCGAGGGTCAAGGCATCGAGTCCTAGCCCGCAGCACATGCCGGGCAGCCCACTCTGCAACCACTGCTGACGATTTTGGTAAGGGTGGAACCTGTCTCCACCCGGCACCAGGTCCGTGGTCGAAAACGGGTGGAGACAAGCTCCTCCCCTGCGGTTCCGCGACGCAGCTGGTACCCGATTCGCGGCCCAATCATCGTGCTGTGTCTCTGGACGTCGTTTCATGCGGCGGCGATCAGGGGGTATCCTTTTCCGCCACCGCATAAAACGTATTGAAGTATCTGGAGGCTTCGCCCTGGAGCCCCCGGGGCGCGGTGCGGAGGCTGGGTGGTTGGGTTAGGATTGATGCGGCCTGGCAACCCGATGAATGGAATTCTGGCGTATATCTACTTGGACGAACCGCGCCGTTGACGGATCGTTGGCGGCACTGGCACTGGAATTCGGACGGTACATGCGAGTAGAAGACATCGCCGAACTCGGTCGGCGCGTGCTGGACAATGTGGACAAGGTCATCATCGGCAAGCGCCCGGTGACCCAGCTCGTGCTGGTCGCGATGCTCGCCGAAGGCCATGTGCTGCTCGAAGACGTGCCGGGCGTGGGCAAGACGATGCTGGCCCGCAGCATCGCCCGCTCGATCGGCGGCGATTTCAAGCGCATCCAGTTCACGCCCGACCTGCTGCCGTCCGATGTCACCGGCCTGAGCTTCTTCAACCAGAAGCTGGGCGAGTTCGAGTTCCGCGCTGGCCCGGTGTTCACCAACATCCTGCTTGCCGATGAGATCAACCGCGCTACGCCGCGCACCCAGTCGGCGCTGCTGGAGGCGATGCAGGAGCGCACGGTCACGATCGAGGGCGAAACGATGCCCCTGCCGCGCCCTTTCCTGGTGCTGGCGACCGAGAATCCGGTCGAACTGGAGGGCACTTTCCCGCTCCCCGAGGCACAGCTCGACCGCTTCCTGATCCGCGTGCCGATGGGCTATCCGACAGAGGAAGAGGAAGCCGAGCTGCTGCTGCGCTTCCAGACGCGCGATCCCCTGGAGGAGCTGGAGCCGGTGGCCCAGGCCGAAGAACTGGCGGCGGCCTCGCGGGCGATTCGCGAGGTACACGTCGATGAGGACATCCGGCTCTACCTGACGCGGATCGTGCGCGGCACCCGCGACCACGACGCCGTCGAGCTCGGCGTCAGCCCGCGTGGCACGCTGGCGCTCTTCCGGGCGGCCCAGGCGCTGGCGGCGCTGCGGGGTCGCAGCTACTGCGAGCCCGACGACGTGAAGGTCCTCGCCCGCCCGGTGCTGTCCCACCGCATCCTGCTCAATCCGGAGGCGCGCCTGCGCGGGCGCACGGTCGACTACATCATCTCGGAAGTGGTCGGGCGGGTGGAAGCGCCGGTCGAGCCGCTGGCTACCTGAGCAGCGCGCCATGGCATCGATCGCCGAGCGCCTGAAAGTCTCCCGCTCCACCTTCTTCAATCGGGTCTGGCTGTACGCCGGTGGATTCCTGATCCTGCTGGGGATGGTGCTGCGCGAGCCGGCCGTCACGCTGCTCGGGCTGGTGCCGCTGGTAACCGCCGGGGCGTGCTGGCTCTGGGCGCGGTACTCGCTGGTGAACGTCGAATACGTGCGCGAGCTGGAGGGCGACCGCGTCTTCAGCGGCGACAGCGTCAAGATGCAGATCCGGCTGACCAACCGCAAGCTCCTGCCGCTGGCCTGGATCGAGATCGAGGACAGCATGTCCGATCGCCTGCGGCTCAGGGAGCGCGACATCAACCCCAGCGGCGTACCGGGTGTGGCGGTGTTGCGCATCACGACGGCGATGCGCTGGTACGAGCGCGTGACCTGGAACCTGACGGTCGAGTGCCCGGCGCGCGGCTATTTCCCGATCGGCCCGGTGACCCTGCGCTCGGCC
>DATGQR010000493.1:0-4792 GCA_035304105.1 Thermomicrobiales bacterium
AGCAGGAGGCCTCGCGCAAGCTGCGCTTCAACGTGCGGCGCACGATGCAGATCGCTCAGGAGCTCTATGAGGGCGTCGACCTCGGCTCGGAGGGCGCGACCGGCCTGATCACCTATATGCGCACCGACTCGACCAATGTCGCGGCGGTGGCGCAGGAGCGCGCCCGCGAGGCGATCAAGACGTACTTCGACGCCAGCCTGCTGCCGGAGAAGCCGCCGACCTATGCGCGGCGCGCGAAGGGCGCACAGGAGGCGCACGAGGCGATCCGCCCGACCGACCCGATGCGTCACCCGGACCAGATCAAGCAGTACCTGAGCGCGCCGCAATACCGGCTCTACCGGCTGATCTGGCAGCGCTTCATGGCCAGCCAGATGCGCGAGGCTATTTTCGACGCCACCCGCGTCGACATCGACGCGATCCTGCCGGACGGCTCGCGGCCGTTCCAGTTCCGCGCGACAGGCTCGGTCATCAAGTTCCAGGGCTTCCTGGCGGTCTACCGCGAGGGGCGCGACGACGAGGAAGAGGACGAGATCGATCGCTCGGCGCTGCCGCAGCTCACCGAAGGCGAGGCGCTGGACCTGACGCGCCTGCTGCCCGAGCAGCACTGGACCCAGCCGCCGCCGCGCTACACCGAGGCCGCGCTGGTCAAGGCGCTCGAGGAGTACGGCATCGGCCGCCCGAGCACCTACGCGCCGACGATTCAGAACATCATCGCGCGCAACTACGTCACGGTGGAAGACCGGCGGCTGGTGCCGACCGAGCTGGGCTTCGTGATCAACGACATCCTGGTGGAGCACTTCCCGACGATCGTCGATCTGGAGTTCACCTCGCGCCTCGAGGAGGAGCTCGATGAGATCGCGTCCGGCGAGCGCGAGTGGGTGCCGATGCTCGACGAGTTCTGGAAGCCCTTCACGGCCAAGCTCAGCGAGGCCGAGCAGACGATGGAGAAGGTCAAGATCCGCGACGAGCCGACCGGCGAGATGTGCCCGGAGTGCGGCAAGCCGCTGGTCTACAAGCTGGGCAAGTTCGGCAAGTTCATCGGCTGCAGCGGTTTCCCGGACTGCCGCTACACCGCGCCGTACCTGGAGCGTATCGGTGTGACCTGCCCGCAGTGTAAGCAGGGCGAGCTGGTTGAGCGGCGCTCCAAGCGCGGGCGCGTCTTCTATGGCTGCGAGCGTTACCCGGAGTGCGACTTCGCCGCCTGGTCGAAACCGACCGGCGAGAGCTGCCCCGAGTGCGGCGGGGTGATGGTCGTCGCCAACCGCAACGCCACGCTCCAGAAGTGCCAGACCTGCAATCACCGCATGGCGATCAAGCAGCCAGAGGCGGAGTCGGTGACTCACACATGATGTGGCTCTGGTAGACTGGCCGGCTGGTTCGAGCGAACCAGCCGGCCATCTTGATGAGTGGAAGAGCGTCCGCGTGCGATCGCAAGCCACGGCCACAATCCCCGACGACCTGCTGGTTTCGGTCATCATCCCGGTCTATAACGAGCGCAACACGATTCGTGAGCTCCTGCGGCGCGTGCGCGCCGTCGACATTCCCAAGGAGCTGATCATCGTCGACGACGCGTCGACGGACGGCACCTGGGAGATCTTGAAGGAGGAGGCGCGCCGGCCGGGCACGCGCCTGTTCCGCCATCGGCGCAACATCGGCAAGGGCGGGGCGGTGCGCACCGGGCTGGCCAACGCCAGCGGCGACATCATCCTGATCCAGGACGCCGATCTCGAATATGACCCGCGCGACTACTTCGTGCTGCTGCGCCCGATCCTCGAAGGGCGCTCGCAGGCCGTCTACGGTTCGCGATTCCTGGGCGAGCACAAGGCGATGTATTTCTGGCACGCCGTTGGCAACCGCTTCCTGACACTCGTCACCAACATCCTGTACGACTCGACGCTGACCGATATGGAAACTTGCTATAAAGTCTTCACCCGGGAGATCGCGGACTCACTGCAGATCCAGCAGGACCGCTGGGGGATCGATCCGGAGATCACGGCCAAGATCCTGCGCCAGGGCGTGCGCATCTATGAGGTTCCGATCTCCTACACGGGGCGCGAGACCTGGGAGGGCAAGAAGATCTCCTGGAAGGACGGCCTGGTCGTTCTGATGACGCTGATCCGCTACCGCTTCCGGCCCTGAGGGGCCAGGCACTGCGGCGGCAAACCGCGGATGGAACGCGCGAGATGGGGAGCCCTGAGGGCATGACCGAACTGGCGATCGCCGTCGACCTGGGCGGCACCAACCTGCGCTGTAGCGTGATCGACGCCGCTGGCGAGATGCGCTTCGACTCGCGCCAGTCCTCCCGCGGCGACGAGGGCGTCGATGCCGTCATCGGGCGCATCGCGCGCATGATCGAGGTGGCGGCGAGCGATCAGGGATTGGGCCCGGAGGTGGCCGTCGGCGTAGTGGCTCCGGGGCCTTTGGATACCAGGCGCGGGATCGTGCGCTACGCGCCCAACCTGCCGGGCTGGAACGAGGTGCCGCTGCGCGCCAGACTCGAGCAGCTCACCGGTCGACGGATCATCCTGGGCAACGACGCCAACTCGCAGGCGCTGGCGGAGCACATCTTCGGGGCGGCCAAGGATGTCGACAATCTGGTGTATATCGCGCTCGGCACCGGCCTGGGCGGCGGCGTCATCGCCAACGGCAAGCTGGTTGACGGCGAGGCCGGCCTGGGCGGCGAGCTGGGCCACATGACGATCAACTTTCAGGGGCCGCGCTGCACCTGTGGCTCACTCGGCTGCGTCGAGGCCTACTGCTCCGGCTGGGCGATTGCCCGCGATGGCCAGGCGCTGGCCGATTCCAACCGCAGCGATTACCTGGAAGCCATTGCCGCTCAGCGGCCGGTCAGCTCGCGCGATGTCAACGCCGCCGCCGAGGCCGGCGACCCGCTGGCCGCGGCGGTGATCCGCGATGCCGGCCACGCGCTAGGCGCGGCGCTGGGCAACTTCGTCAACATGTTTAACCCCCAGATCATCGTCATCGGCGGCGGGCTGGCGCAGATTGGGGCGCGCCTGCTCGACCCGGCCTACGAAACGATGAAGCGCTTCGCGCTGCCGGACCTCACCGAGGAACTCGAGATCCGGCGCTCGGCGCTGGGCACCCACACCGGCCTGTACGGCGCCGCGGCGCTGGTCCTCTTTCAAGACAAAATTTAGTCCTTACGGGGCTTTCGGCCTATTGACGAAACGGGCGGAAGCTCGTTCGTCCCGCAGCTTGTGACTCGCGCAAGAAGGTCATGCCATGCATTGCGCCCAGAATCCTGGGTGTGCTAGGCTCTGGCAACCCGAAAGTAGTAACGAGCCGCCACCGTCGGGAGTCACTGGGGGAACGCCGACGGTCTTGGAGGGAGAAAGCCTCATGGCGCGATTCGTGGCTCGCCGGCTCCTGTGGCTGATACCGACGATCTTTGCGATCTCGCTCATCACGTTCGTCGTCATGCACGCCACCCCTGGGAGTCCGTTCCAGCCGAAAGCCGGCAACGCAAACCCCTTGCCGCCGGATGTCCTGGCCAACGTCGAGCGTGAGTACGGTCTCGACAAGCCGTACTGGGAGCAGTACGCGCGCTTCATGTGGCGCGCGGCGCAGTTCGATTTCGGCAAGTCGTTCTATTACCGCACCCGCTATGTGTCGGACATCATCAAAGATACGTTACCTGTCTCGATGCACCTCGGCATCATGGCGCTTGGCCTGGCGATCGTGGTCGGCATCCCGCTCGGCGTCGTAGCTGCCATCCGGCAGAACAGCATTATCGACTACCTGGCAAGCGTGACTGCCGTGCTGGGGGTGTCGCTGCCGAACTTCGTCCTGGCCATCTTGTTTATGTGGTTGTTCGTGCTGGTCGTGCCGATCATACCCAGGACCGGCGGCTGGGAGTCGCCGGTCGATTGGATCCTGCCGACGCTTGCGTTGGGGTTGGGCCCGCTCGGCATTCTGGCGCGCTATACGCGCTCCAGCGTGATCGAGGTGCTCAACCAGGACTTCATCCGCACAGCTGAAGCCAAGGGCCTGCGCGAGCGCCAGGTGGTCATCCGCCACGTCCTCAAGAATGGCCTGATCCCGCCGCTGACGATCCTCGGCCCGATGTTCGCAGCCATCACCACCGGCTCATTCTTTGTCGAGTCGGCCTTCCGCGTGCCCGGCATGGGGCGCTTCTTCGTCGAGAGCATGCAGGCGCGCGACTACCCGATGATCATGGCGGTCATCCTGTTGTACGGCGTCCTGCTGGCGATCATGAACATCCTCGTCGATGTCACCTACGCCCTGGTTGATCCTCGCATTCGGCTGAGTTAGGAGCGTCACGATGAGCACGGTTGGTCAACACGAAGGAGATCAGGTCGTCGGCGCCGGAGCCGGCGCCGGTCGCGCCGCCAGGCTGCAGAGCCTCGACCGGGAACAGCGCAATGCATTGGCCGAAGGCGTACGCGCCCACCGCACATTGTGGCGCGACGCCGCGCGGCGACTGGTGGCCAATCGCATGGCGATGGTCGGCGCGATCATCATCGCCGTCATCGTTTTCATGGCGATCTTCGCCCCGATCGTCGCGCCGTACCACTATGCGAAGCAGGACTACACGGTCATCTCGGTGTCGCCGAACGCGGATCACCCGTTCGGGACCGACCTGGTCGGGCGCGACATGCTCAGCCGCATCATCTATGGCGCGCGCGTCTCGATGCTGGTCGGGCTCGGCGCGCAGATCATCGTGTTCCTGATTGGCGTGCCAATCGGGGCGATCGCTGGCTACGCGGGAGGGCGCGTCGATTCCCTGCTGATGCGCTTCGTCGACGTCATG
>DATGQR010000494.1:0-7817 GCA_035304105.1 Thermomicrobiales bacterium
CAGCATGTCGGCGATGCGCGCTACCGGGATGAAGGTGCCGGCCCGGTTGCGGCCCTGCGGCAGCCCCGGCAGGCCGATGCCCTCGGCCACGCGCCCCTCGCCCATACGGCTGACCGAGCCGTAGCCGAAGCCGTAGCCGCCGCCGGGCAGCCCGATCTGGCCCAACATCGCGGCCAGCGCCAGCGCCATCCAGGGCGGCTGCTCGCCGAACTCGTTGCGCTGCAGCGACCAGGTGGTTGAGATCATCGTGCGCTTACCGGCCATCTCGCGGGCCAGGGCGCGCAGCGCCTCGGCCGGCACTTCGCTCAGCGGCGCGGCCCACTCGGGCGTCTTCGGCTGGCCATCGTCGCGGCCGAGGATGTAGCGCTCCAGGTGCTCAAAGCCGGTGCAGTAGCGCGCCAGGAACTCGCGATCGTGCAGGTTCTCCGTGAGCAGGACGTGCGCCAGCGCCAGCATCACGGCCACGTCCGATCCGGGCGAGACCTGGTGCCAGTCCGCGCCCACGCTGGCGGCGATGTCGTCGCGCAGCGGGCTGAAGGAGACGAAGCGCGCGCCGCGTTCGACCATGCGGTCGAGGAAGGACTGCGTGCGATGACGGAACACGCCGCCGTTGCTGACCATCGTGTTCTTCATCGGGATGCCGCCGAAAGCGACGAACAGCTCGGTGTGCTCGGCGATCTGCGTCCAGCTGGTGCTGGCGAAGCGCAGCATGTCGGCGCTGCCGATGGCCCGGCGCAGGATCACGTCGCCGGCCGCGTGGCTGTAGGAGTCGACCGAGGCCGTGTAGCCGCCCAGGACGTTGAGGAAGCGGTGGATCTGACTCTGGGCGTGGTGGAAGCGGCCGGCGCTGGCCCAACCGTAGGAGCCGCCGTAGACCGCCGGCGCGCCGAAAGCCCCGTAGACTCGGCCCAGCTCGCCGGCCAGCAGTTCGGTCAGCGTGTCCCAGGAGACGGCCACGAACGGCTCGGCGCCGCGCCGCTCGCTGGGCCCCGGGCCATGCTCCAGCCAGCCCTTGCGGATCATCGGGCCGGCGATGCGGGCCGGGTGGCGCACACTGCTGGGGATGTTGGCCAGCATCGGCGAGGGGTTCGGATCATGCTCGAACGGCTCGATGCCGACCAGCCGCCCGTCCTCGACGATGGCGTCGAATGCGCCCCAGTGAGAGAGATGTGATCGCGTCACCCGCGTGGCCATGTCGCCCGCCCCTTCGCTATTCGTCGCCGCGCCGCGACCGCTTGCGCCCCACCGCAGCGGTGAAGCGTGTGTCACCCCGAAATCGCTATCGGGATCGTTGCCGGGTGGAAGCGCGCTCCACCCGTACGTTGATCAATCTCCGATTTCGGGTTCGGACACTCACCCTAGCATAGCGAATCGGGCAGGCGCTCAGCGTTGCAACTCCGGGGGCGGCTGCGGGGCTTGCTCGCGCTCGGTCATGCTGTAGTCGCGGATGACGCCGGCGATCCGCAGGCGGTAGTCGCGGAAGATGCCTGTGCGGCCGCGAATCTGGGCCTGGCGGTGCTCGAGATCCTCGCGCCACTGGCGAACCGCCTCGTCGTCGCGCCAGAAGGAGAGCGACAGGATCTTGCCGGGATCGCTCAGGCTCTGGAAGCGCTCGATCGAGATGAAGCCGTCGATCTCGTCGAGCTTGGGCCGCAGCTCGGCGGCGATGTCCAGGTAGGTCTCCAGCTGGCCCTCGGCGGGGTAGACCTCGAAGATGACGGCGATCATCGGCATCAGGCTCCTTCCTCAGAGTGGCGTGCGGCGCGGGTGGCAAAGCGCGGGATGCGCCCGTTGGTCGATGTGACGTAGCCGGCCGGCTCGGGCAGCATAGCCCAGTCGACGCCGGTGCTGCGCAGCGCGGCCGCCGCCTCGACGGCGATTGTGACGGCAATCTCCTCGCCCGGGCAGCGGTGACCGGCGCGGCCGAAGGTGTAAAGTCGCGGGTTGTCGCGCTCCGGCAGGAAGCGCTCCGGCTCGGGGTTGGCGGCGGGGTCGCGGTTGGCGGCCGCCAGGATGACGAGTACGGCGTCGCCCCGTCGCAGCTCCCGCCCGTAGACCCGGCAATCCTCCAGCGCGAACCGGCGCGTGTTCTGCACTGGAGCGTCGTGGCGCGCCACCTCGCGGGCGAAGCGGGCGTCCACGCTCACGGCCCGGCCGCCAACGGCCTCGCGCCGGGCGGCGACCAGCGCATTGCCGATCAGTCCGGCCGTGGCCTCGTAGGACTGCATCAGCAGTCCGAGCGCGTTCGCCAGCGCGGCATCCTCGGCGAGCCGGGCCGCCAGCTTTCCGGCCAGCGCCCCCGGCTCCCTGTCCCGCGCGGCGGCGAGCCGCTCCAGCAGCTCGACGGTCGAAGCGTCGCTGGCCGCGGGCGCGCCGGGCTTGATGGCGTCGACGAAGGCCGCGACGGCATGAGTCACGGTCTCGCGCTCGTCCGCGCCGAGCCCGACCAGGCGCGCCGTGACGCCGACTGGCAGGGCGGACATGAGCCGGTCGATGCGCTCCGGTAGTTCCTTCGTCTCCAGGCCGGCCAGCAGTTCCCTGGCGATTCCGGCGGCGATTTTGGCCACCGCCTCGCCGTCGATGGCGGCCAGCTCCGCTTCGACGATCGGCCGGGTCTCGCGGTGGTAGCTGCCGTCATTCATGCGGATCAGCCGGCTGAAGACGTCGCCGGTGGCAGTGCCGGTGAGATGTGCCGGCACCGGCTCGTCGGGCGGCCGGACGCCGAGCGACTGATGCTCCAGCACCGCCTCGACGGCCTCCGCGCTAGCCGCCACCCACATGCCGAGCGCGGCGTCGAAGCCGAAGGGCCGATCGGCGGTCAGGCGCGCGTAGTACGGATACGGTTCCGGGTGCGTGACCGCCTCCAGCGGGTCGGCGGGAGGTCTGGTGAGCGTTTCGCGCATCGTGCTCCATCCTCTCGAACTCCTGATGCTCCATGGCCTCGGCTGGCCGTTCCAGTGGGCCGGGCTTGCGCCGGGCCGGCGGAGAGCGTACAGTGGCGTTGCACGTCACATTTCGATTGGAGTCGAACTATGGGCGAGATTCCGGGATTCGCGACGATCGGGGCGTTGCTCGGCCAGCCGGCGCGCTCGGCTATGCTCGGCGAGCTGATGGATGGGCGCGCCCGGACGGCGACCGAGCTGGCCGATATCGCGGGCGTCAGCCGCGCCACTGCCAGCAGTCACCTGGGCCTACTCGTCGAGGGCGGCCTGCTCAAGGTCGAGAAGCAGGGTCGCCACCGCTATTACCGGCTGGCCAGCGCTCAAGTGGCCGACACGCTCGAGGCCCTGCTGGTGCTCGCCCCGGCCCCCGACCCCGTCCGCGGGAGGCGGCCATTCGGCCCAGAGCGGGCCGAGATGCGGCGGGCGCGCATGTGCTACGACCACATCGCCGGCACGCTCGGTGTGGGCATCACCGACGCACTGGTTGCCCGCGGCGCGCTGATCGAGGAGGAAACCAACTTCCGGCTCACCGGCGATGGCGAGCGCTTTCTCCAGAGCTTCGGCATCGACGTCGAGGCGGCGCGCCAGCGGCGACGCCACTTTGCCCGCGCCTGCCTGGACTGGAGCGAGCGCCGGCCGCACCTGGCCGGGGCGCTTGGCGCGGCCGTCGCCGAGCGCATGTTCGGCCTTGGCTGGATCGAGCGCGAGTTCGAGGGCCGCACCCTGCGGATTACCCCGGATGGACTGCGCGGCCTGCGCCGCGTGTTCGACATCGAGATCGGATTGCCCTGAGAACCGGAGAACGCGAGGCCCCGGCGGGCTGCCGGGGCCTCGAAGATGAATCAGCGATTCGGGGTGTGGCGGTCCGGGTCGGGCTTGACGCTGTGTGTGACCGGCTCGACCACCAGGTAGGAGATCGGCGTATCGACCTCGACGCGGCCGGTCAGGTAGACATCGAAGCCGGCGTCCGGCACGCGCCTGACGTACTTGACGGTCGGGCCGCTCCGCGAATGGGGCGCGGGGTCGCCCATGAGCGTCACGCTGACGTGACTGATCGCCGTCGTCAAGTCTTCGGGCACGAACACCGAGTCGGCGCCTGCGGGGATGACGGCGTTGCCGGCCGTCTCGAAGTGAGCGCGGCCCTGCACCTGAAGCGCGCGGCCGGTCTTCGCCTGCGTCTCGGCCAGCACGCCGATGCCGAAGTAGCTGTTGCCGCGCACGCCGATCGTGTCGACGCTGTAGCCCTCGACGCCGGTGCCGTAGGGGCTCAGCCCCTCGACGCCGATTATGCTGCCGCTGTAGCCGCGCACGCCTGAGGTGGAGTCGCTGGCGCCGAAGATGCCGTTGCTCTCGGTGCTGTGGCCGAGCACTCCGGCTTCCTTCTTGCCCATGCCGCGGACGCCCACGCCGTTGTAGCTCATGCCGGCGACGCCGTCATCCTCGATGCTCTCGCCGTAGACACCCTCGCCCCGCAAGCTCTTGCCGACCACGCCCCGGCCGTAGTCGCTCGCGCCGCTGACACCGTCGCCACCCTGGCTCTCGCCGCGTACGCCGTCGCTCGCATCGCTGATGCCACGCACACCGTTGTCGACATCGCTCATGCCAGTGATTGCTGGCCAGTTGACGGCTGTGGCCGATAGCGCGGGGCCGTTATCGCAGGTCGCTTGCAGGCCAAGGCCATTCTCGCTGTGGGCCTGGACGCCGATGCCGTTGACGCTCGTGCCGGCGACGCCCCGGCCAGTATCGGCGGCGTAGCCGACGACGCCGTCGCCCGCGTTCTGCTCCGCCGAGCCCCAGACACCGATTCCCTGGACCGTGCGGCCCCAGATGCCCGTGCCGCTGGTGGAGTTGTAGCCATGCACGGCCGCCACGCCAGCGTTGTCGCTCTGCGCAACCACCGGGCCGGCTGCCGCGGCGTCGTCGCGCTCCAGGGCCGTCGCGGCCACCGCCCCGGCGGCCAGTGCCGCGCCGACCTGGAGGATCCGCCGCCGCGAGCGCACCTCAACCTGTCCATTCCGCTCCTGATTCATCCCATCGTCCCGGCGCCGCTGGTGTGTCATTGTTCGGTCCCTTCCGACCTGTGCGAACAGCTGCCTGGTAGTAGGACCGGTGGACCGGGCAGGTCTTACACATTTCGCCGGATATCGTCGCATTCCAGGTACGGACAGACCCTGTGAATCTCCCCCTGAGGTCCCTCATGGCGGATTGTTCTGAGCCGTATATTGATTTAAGTCGAGCAATACCCAGTTCGTTGAGTTTTATGGCGGCTTGCGACCGCCAGCGACCGCCCCGGCGACGTTGAAGGACCGTCCGATTAACCCCACGCGGATCTACCAGCTTGTCGTCTTCGTCAGCGCGCTCGCGAGCGTGTCTGTCGTGACGTTCAACGCTTCGCTGAGCGGGAGCGACGATCTGGCGCTGGCCGCGATCATCTGCGCGATGGTGGCGCTCGGCCGCAACCTGGAGTTCCGTATCAGTGCCGCCAGCTCCAGCCACCTGGGGACCCCGGCGCTGCTGGCCGGCGCGATGATGCTCCCGCCGGTGCTGGCCATCTTCGCGGTGGGGCTGGGCGTCGTCCTCAACGAACTGGTCCACCGCAACCGGCGCGCGACGCTCTTCAACATCGGCCAATCCATCTACCAGGTGCTGGTCGCCGTCGGCTTCCTGCACCTGATCGGCTGGAACCCAGTCCGGCCCGACTTCGACGCGCCATTGCAGGTGGCCGGCGCGGTCGCCGCCGGCCACCTGGCGATCGGCGTCAGCATCCTGCTGGTCGGGTTGCACACCTGGTTCGACCGCGGTGGCTCGGCACTGGCCGCGATCGGGGCCGTTATGGGCGCCGGCAACCGCGAGATCTACCTCCTCGACGTCTCGAAGGTCTGCATCGGCATCATCGCGGCCTTGCTGGTCGACTGGACGCCGCTCTTCCTCTTTTTCCTGCTCGTCCCGGTGGCCACGATGAGCCGCGCGATCAAGCGCGGTGGCGACCTCTCAATGCGCCTGGAGATCGCCCTCGACGAGACCGAGAACAGTCTGGCCGAGGCCCAGCGGCTGGCCAACCTGGGCAGCTGGGAGTGGGTCCTCTCCGGCCACGGTATGACCTGGTCCGACCAGCTCTACGCCATCCTGGGGCTCGAGCGCGGCGATACCTCGCCAACCCTCAACGACATCTGCCAGATGCTGCCGCTGCCCGACCGCAACCGGCTCGAGCAGATCATCGGCCAGGTGCGCCACCACCACACGTCGGTCGAGTTCGACCACGAGATCATCCACCCCGACGGCGAGCTGCGCTACGTCAGCCACCGCATCAGCTGGGTCGCGGCCGACGCGCGCGCCAGCGAGCGCCTGGTCGGCACGCTGCACGACATCACCGAGCGCAAGCACCTCGAACTGCGTCTGCGCTACCAGGCCTACCACGACGGCCTGACCGGGCTTCCGAACCGGGAGTACTTCGTCGACCGCCTCCAGGAGAGCCTGGCCAGCGGGCGCTGCCGGGCGGTGGTCTTCATCGACCTCGACTACTTCAAGACGATCAACGACACGCACGGCCACGAGGCCGGCGATATCGTGCTGATCGAGGTCGGCAGGCGGCTGCGCCAGGCGGTCGGCGCCGGTGATTTCGTCGCCCGCCTGAGCGGCGACGAGTTCACCATCCTGGCCGGCAACCAGGGTGATGCCGGGCGCGTCGAGCGCATGGCGCACGAGATCCTGCGCAGCCTGCGCCAGCCGGTGATCGTCGGCGACCTGACGCTGCAGATCGACGCCAGCGCCGGGGTGGTCTACGTCACCCCGCACCACGCCAGCCCCTCAGACGTCCTGCGCGAGGCCGACATGGCGCTCTACGCCGCCAAGGGCGATGGCCGCGGCCGCGTGGCGGTGTACCCGCGCCCGTCCGGCTCCCTGGTCGCCAGCGCCTGACTTCAGACGTTCGCGTAACTCAACACGCCTGTATCGCGCGCTACATCGCCGCCATCCTGACTCGCCCTATGCTCGCGTCGGAGAGGTGCGATCGCTCGCCACGCGCGGGCAGACAGAATGGAGCAGCAGGCGATGAGCGGCACGCAAGACGAGAAAGTCACCCTTTTCGAGCCGACGGAATTCCCCGAGCCCACACGGGCCGGCGAGGATGAGGCACACCAACCGCAGGCGGATCCGGCCCCGGAGCGGCCGGTCACGATGGGTGAATCCGGGCCGCAGTCTGGCATGCCCACTCATCCCGGCAGCCAGGCGGAATCCTCGGACGATGAGTTCGCGGCCCCGGAGTCACCCGGCGATTTCCCGCCCCTGCCCGTCGAGAGCGACGACGAGTCCGAGCCGGACAGCGATGATGGCAGGGATGACGACGACGATGAGATTGACGAGTCTGAGTCGGATGATGATGACGGTGATGATGAAGACGACGAGGAAAGTGAGACGGTGGCGGAGGATCCCGACGACCCCGTCGTCCTGACCGAGGACCCCGGCCCGGTGGTTGTAGCCGAGGATCTTAACGACGTCGTCGTCCTCACCGACGCGAACACCGTCGATGGCGACGGCAGCGCTGCTGGCGACATCGTCGTGCAGGAAGACAACGTGGGCGAGGATATCGGGGATCTCGTTATCGGGCCGGAACCTGTGAGTTCCCCCGGGGACGCCTCAAGCACGCACAACGACAATGACCTGGACTTCAGCGCTCCGCCGATAGCCGGCGAGCTCGTGCTCGAGCTCGGCGAGCGCCTGATCCCACGCGCGGCCGACGAAGAAGACGATGGCTCGAGCACCCGCATCAGCGAGTACTACGAGATCCTTCAGAGTCGCCAGCTTGACGCCCTCGCCGCGCCCAGGGGCATCCTGACCGGCAACGATGATGAGAGTGACCAGGATGATGACGACGAG
>DATGQR010000495.1:0-4041 GCA_035304105.1 Thermomicrobiales bacterium
ATGGAATACGCGGTCATCATCACGCGGCGCAGCACGGCGGCCGCCAGTGCCTCTTCCGGGCTGAGGCCGGCCTGCACGAAGAACAGCACGAACGCGCCTTCGGCCAGGCCGAGGGCGTTGATCGAGATCGGCACGAATGAAACCAAAGCGACCAGCGGCGCGATCAGAGCGACGTCGATCAGCGCGACGTCACCACCGATCGAGAGAATCACGCTGTACTGAAAAAAGACCATGGAAGCGTAGAAAAAAACGGAAAGTAGAACAGCGGACAGGATCGCCTTGGGCCGCTGCTGATAATAGGCGAGCGCCCGCGACGTCTCGATCAGGACGAGCATGAACCGGCTGAACAAGCCGTCGCGCTCGAGCGGGGTGCGTACCCAGCCGCCGGCCCTGCTGCCGAGAACCACAGCAGCCGCGAGAATGCCGGTCATGGTCAGGACCAACAGCCACATCGGCAAAAGCACGCTCGCTTTGGCGAAGTGCTCGGAAAGGACGAAGAGACCGAAGGCCGCCAGGCACAAGAGGACAAAGAGCCCGGTCAATCGCTCGACGAAGATACTGGCGCCCACGATGGTCAGGCTGCCTTGCTTGTACATGAGCGACAAGCGGACGACGTCGCCCCCCACGTTGGAGGGGAGAAAATTGCTGAAGAAGGCGCCGATCCAGTAGTACCTGAGCAGCCGCATGAGCGGCTGGATGATGCCGTGCGCCGCCAGCAGCACGCGCCATTTGAGCGTGGACAGGGCGACTCCCACGCCCAGGAGGACTGCGGCCCACAAGGCCGGCAGCGGCTCGACCTGGCCGAGGAGCTGCAGGCTCTGGCGCCAGTCGACCAGACCGACGAGGATGCCGATCAGGATCACCGCGACGGCCAGCTTGACGCCGACCAGAATGCGCCCCCCGCGCTGAGTGATCCAGGCTCGAACCGCCCACCGCTGCGCCAGGGGCCCGGAAATCATCGAGGCCGCCGGCTCACGCACTCAGGCGGCGTACGTAAGCGCTTTGTACGTCTTGGCCTTGCAGGCGGAGCTTCAAGGTCTCGGCGAGGCGCAATGCCAATGCAGTGATCGTCAGCACCGGCTGAACGGCTGCTCCCGTGACGAAGACCTCGCTGCCGCCGAGATAGAGGTTCGGGCACTCGTGTACGCGCTGATGCTGGTCGACGACGCTGGTCTTCGGGTTGGTTCCCATCCGACAAGTACCAATGTGGTGGCGCGACCACGTGACTTCGCCCTCACGTATATCCTCGATTCCCAGCTTTCGAAAGACCCGCAGCGCCAGCTCCCGGGCGGCGGCGAGGGTGCGCCGGTCTTCGGGCGCGAAATTGAAGATCAGATGGGCGAGCGGATTGCCGAAGCGGTCCTTGGCATGGGGCGCCAGGGTGACCCGGTTCTCGTCCCGGGGCCGCATCTCGACGGTCGGACCGAAATACAGCGTCGGCCGCGCGACCCGTCCGGTGGCGCGGACGAAATCGCGCAGCAGTTCCACCGGCGGCATCAGATGGTTGGGGAACAACCAGGACTGAACCACCGAGATGTCCACGGCCCCAAGGCCGGCTTTCCTGAACTCCTCGTAGAACTGGTGACAACGTCCGACCTTGTGGCGCGGCGCGAGGGTCGCTCGACTATGGCGGAACTTGCCGTAGAGGTTGACGTTCGGGTGCTCGTTGAAGCCGCGCCCCACCCGGTCGTGGCCGTTGCCGACTCCGTTGGGAAATGTCTCGGAGCGCGAGAGCAGCAGCAGGCGAGGCGTCTCGATGCCGCCGCACGCCACCACGTAGATCTTCGCCCGGGCCACCTTGACCGTGCCGTCCAGCGTGCGCGCTTCGGCGCCGATCACCCGGCGGTCGCGGTCGACCAGGAGCCGCGTCACCGTCGCGCCGGCCACCGCCACCGCGTTCGGCAACGCCAGGAAGTCGGGCATCAGCTCGTGCTCGACCCGAAAGAAGCGTAGTGCCTTCCTCGGCGTGGCGGTGGGCGAATCGTCGACCACCACGCCCGCCCGCGCGCACAGCTCCTTCAGATCCGAGATGTCAGAGCGCGCCGGCAGAGGCAGGGGCGTTCGTCGTGGCGGCATGTGCTCCGAGAGCGGGCCGCCGCGCACGCGCAGCGTGTGCTCGGCCCGCTCGTACCAGGGCTCGAGCTCCTTGTAGGAGAACGGCCAGGGGTTCTCCCGAGGCGTGAACGGATGCTCGCCGAAGTCCGACGGCTGGAAGCGGCTGCACCGGCCGGTCCAGAAGTTGGAATTACCCCCGAGCGCACGCGCCTTGGTCCGGGTCGTCGGATACCCGGTATCGCCGGACACCTCGTACGCAGCGAGATCTCTGACGCGGCGATCCGTGAACCAGCGCGCCAGGCTTGCGCCCGACTCCAAAAGCAGGGTCCGGGCGCCCGCCCGCGTCAACTCCATCCCGACGATGGTGCCGGTAAAGCCCGATCCGATGATGCAGACGTCATAAGGTTCGGCTGCATCCAGCGCACTGATTCCCTGCGTGCCTCGCATAGCTCCCGCCTGTGACCGATTTCAGGTGATGGCGCGCATCAACGACCCTGCCGGTCGAGCCCGGAGACTGCCAGCCGCTCTTGCGCAACCTTACCGCGGAATCCAACGCGCCGGAACTATCCGTAGGCGCTGGCTCGGTCTCGGGACTATATGTCAGCCCTTTGTCGTGCGCGACCCCATGCAGGGACAATCGCCGTGGCGCCCCGTCGCATCTGGACCGGCATCGACCGAAGCCGTCGGACGGCATCAGCGATGCGGCCGTTCAGCCCGCATTTCTGACGAAGGCCGGGACCTCCTGGGAGGAGCTTTCCTGGCGCTCGCCTCGGAAGTAGAGCACGGCCCCGAGCAAATGCACCGGAAGCACCAAGGCCCGCGTCAGCAACATGGCGGAGAGGGCCGCTTCCTGGGCCAGGCCGTACTGGCCCATGATCACGATGAACGTCCCGTCGACCAGCCCGAGGCCGCCGATGCTGATCGGCAACAGCCCGATCAGCGTCATCGCGGCCAAGGCGACGGCCAGATCCGCCACGTGAGCGGATGCGCCGACCGCGTTGACCAGCAGCCACATGCAGAGAACCCGGTTGGCGTGGAACAGCAGCGACAGCAGCATGACCGTGGCCAATCGGCCGCGATCACGCGCGTACTCGCCGATGTGCTCCAGCAATACGGACAGGGAGACGGGCCCGACGCGGAGCTTGGCCAGTTTCGCCATGAGTGGCCAACGCCACAGCACGAAGAGGACCAGCAACCCTGCGATCAGGCCTGCGCTGCCGAGAGCGGACAGATTGGCGGACAGCCAGTGGCCGGTTAGCGCCCAGCTGAACAGGGCGGCCACGAAGCCCATCAACATCAGGGCAATCAGGCCGCTCAACCGGTCTGCGACGACCGCCAGCACCGCGCAGGTCCGGCTGCGCGCGTTGTTCAGGGTCTTGTAGATGCGATAGGCGTCCCCGCCGATGTTGGTCGGCAGGGCGCGGCTGAGGAACGTGGCGATGCAGTACCAGCGCGCCAGCCGCATCAGCGGATACGCGAGGTCGTGCATCCGCAAGAGCTGCTGCCATTTGTACGAGCTGACGACGACGACGTTGACGAAGCCGAGACCGATCACGAGGGCGATCGCCCACGGGTTGGCGTGGTAGAGCTTACTGGCCAGCAGCCACCAGTCCACCTGCGTGGCGATCCACCAGCACAGCGCCCCCGTGACCACCAGGCGAAGGGCGAACCAGAGGCGCTTGCGCACGGGCGATGACGTCCCCTGCTGGCTACCATCGCTCATGGGGCGCCTCCCCTCTCACGAGCCGCAACCTGCAGCCCGGGGCGGGCCCGGGGTCGGCGCCAGTGCTTTGCGCTCACGGCGCCCGGTTCCGACCGCGCTCGGCGCAAGACGAGGCCCTGTTCGGCTCAATGGCGGGGCTCATGCCGCTCCAGATCATGGCCTATGTTGCGCAAAATGTATTGGTGCTTACCCGATTTGGCGAGCGGGATGTCGTCGACGATCTGGTAGTCAATCGCGCAGTCCGGCCCCATCACGCGCCTGAT
>DATGQR010000496.1:0-2512 GCA_035304105.1 Thermomicrobiales bacterium
GGCGCGGTCGATGTCCTGCGGGTAACGCACGACGACCTCGATGCGCTCGCCGCCGATCTGTGCCTTGAGCTGGTCGGCCGTGCCACGGGCGATGATCTTGCCAGTGTCGACGACGGCGATGCTGTCGGCCAGCTCATCGGCTTCTTCGAGGTACTGGGTGGTCAGCAGGACGGTCATGCCGTCGCGCACGCTGTCGCGGATGACGTTCCACATGGCGATGCGGCTGCGCGGATCGAGCCCGGTGGTGGGCTCATCGAGGAAGAGCACGCGCGGCCGGCCGATCAGGGCGCTGGCCAGGTCGAGCCGCCGGCGCATGCCGCCCGAGTAGCCCTTGACCGGGCGGTCGGCGGCGGCCACCAGATCGAACTGCTCGAGCAATTCGTCGGCTCGCTTGCGCGCTTCACGTTTGGGGAGCTGGTAGAGCCGCCCGAACATCGTCAGGTTCTCGCGGGCGGTGAGGTTCTCGTCGACGGCCGCGTACTGGCCAGAGAGCCCGATGATCGAGCGCAGCTGCTGGGCTTCTTTGAAGATATCGAAGCCAGCGACCGTGGCGCGGCCGGCGTCGGGCCGCAGTAGCGTCGCCAGGATGCGCACCGTCGTCGTCTTGCCGGCGCCGTTCGGGCCCAGCAACCCGAGCACGCTGCCTTCCGGCACGCTCAGGTCGAGCCCGTCGAGCGCTCGCACCTGCTCTTCGCCGGAACCGTAGACCTTGACCAGCCCTTCGGCCGTCACCACGTTTCCGGCTGTCGATCCGTTGACGTACATGGCTTCCGTTGCCGCTCGTTCGGCGCGAGGACGAAGACCGTTGTCTTGCACTGTCTCGGACCGCATCGTCGCGAGATTGCCAGCGTCCATTTCCGTGCCTTTCACTGCACTGTTCGCGATTGGGAGCCTTCCGCTTATTGCGCCGTCCTTTCCGTCTCAGACGCAGGGACATAGAACACTTGAGCTATACGTACACTCTAGCACGCTATGACCCGGTGTCAACCCGTCGTCGCGGTGCGCCCGCGCCGGGCAGCCCGCCTGACGGCCTGATCGAGAGCCAGCTTGTAGGAGCGTTCCAGCAGCTGGATGGCTTCGTCGACATCCTCCGGCGTTCGCAGCCACTTGCTGACCCAGCCGGAGTCCGGCAGCACGTGGTGCGGCTCGGCCTGGCCGGCCGCGACCAGCTCGTCGCGCACCCGTCTAGGGAAAGGAATGTCGACGAGCCCCATATCGTCATGGATATGGCCAATCTCGCGCTTGCCGAGCCGGTACTCGGTGCCGCCGAACCGGTGATCACCGGCTTCCACGCCGGGCCAGCCGCGGACGACGTCGTCGATCGTCTGGTGCCTCATGATGCCTCCTCGTCGTGGCTGTCGCGCTCTACGCGCGCGCTGATGCTGTGGAGCAGCTCCGTTGCCGCTCGCAGTTGCTCTGGGTCCAGCCCGGTCCCGATGCGCTCCGACCACTCCGCCAGCTGCGCCTGTACGTAATCGAGCGCCTCGCGCCCCTTCGGCGTCAGGCACATCAGCTTGGCCCGGCGGTGGTGGGGGTTTGGGCGGTACTCGATCAGGCCATCGCGCTCGAGCGCGTCGGCCGTCTGCTGGACGCTCTGACGCGCCAGCCCCATCGTCCGCGCCACATGCGCCACTGGCGCCGGGCCGTGCTCGATTACCCCCAGCACCTGCCAGCGCGCGCTGGTCAGCCCGACCGGCGCGCCCAGCCTGTTCCCTGCCTCGATCAGCGCCCCGTTGAGCCGAAAGACGGCCAGGATCAGCTGGGTGATGTCGTTCGCGTGGGGATGTGGTCTCTCGATCATGACAGCATCCTACCATTATGACAGGATACTGTCAAGTTGATCCCGGGCGAACTCAGCCTGCTTCCAAACGGTTGCCGCTCCGTTCTATTCCCCGGTCAGCGCGGCCGCGGGAAAGCGGGCGTAGCCCGTCAGGTGCGGCGTCACCGTCAGCTCGACGCCCTCGCGCGAGATCGGCGTCACGCCGTTCATGACCCGTTCGTCGGGTTGCCCGAAGTACTGCAGGCGCCGGACCGTGATGTTCTCGCTGACCGCCTTGATATAGGGATCGGAGAGCTGCCAGTGGGGCAGGATGGCGTCCGAGTCCGGGTAGAGCTGCACGCTCTGGGCGCGCATGTTGTCCTCGTCGATGTAGACGTTGACCATCAGCTGCGGCCCGTGCTCCTCGGCGAACCGAACCGCCCGCTCGACGCTCTCCCTGAACTCCGCCAGCCGGCCTTCCCTGATCTCCATCGTGTTGATCAGCATGATCAGCTTCGATCCATCCATCGCGATGACTCCTTTGTCACATCGAATCCTGCCGTCGAGTCTCCGGGATTGGATCGCGGCTGGCATCACAGGGATGTCGCAAATCGAAGCAATGGACGATGCGGGTGATGTCCGAAGAATGTCGTAATCGGGAGGAATCAACGTTCCTGCTGGTGGTCGACTGAGCGGTTCACAGCGAGAGTCCTTGACTCACCGGCTCGGGATGCGCAACTCGCTGGCGATGCC
>DATGQR010000497.1:0-6685 GCA_035304105.1 Thermomicrobiales bacterium
CGCCGGTGAACGCCCCGGCCGGCTCGATATAGCTGTCCTGTGCGCCGAGCTGGACGTCCGAGTCGCCAAGTGCCTCATGTACCGGCACCAGCCACGGGAAGGTCGGAAACACCGCCACCTCGACGCCGGCCGGCACACCTGCTGCCGCGACCGCGCTGGCCAGCTCGACCGCCTCCCGGCGGCTCAGGTTCATCTTCCAGTTTCCGGCCACGATCATCTTGCGGGACATCGTTACTCCTCCTCGAGCGCGGCGATGCCGGGCAGGGTCTTGCCTTCGAGAAACTCCAGAGACGCGCCGCCACCGGTCGACACATGGTCGATCTGGTCCGCCATGCCAAGCTTGTTCAGCGCCGCCACCGAATCGCCACCGCCGACCAGCGAGAAGCCGCGCGCCCCGGCCACGGCCTTGGCCACACCCAGGGTGCCCTGATCGAACGGCTCAGTCTCGAAGACGCCCATCGGTCCGTTCCAGACGATCGTGCCGGCGTCGGCGATCTCCGTGGCGAACGCCTCGACCGTCCGCGGGCCGATGTCGAAGATCGCCTGATCGGCCGGCACGGACTCCGCATCGACGGTCTGTGCCTGTCCAGCGGCATCCAGCGACGGCGCGACTACCACATCGACCGGCAGCACCATGCGCGTGCCGGCCGCCTGGCCGCGCCTCACCAGCTCGTTGGCCTGGTCCGCCAGCTCCGGCTCCGAGAGCGAGCCGCCGACCTCGCGCCCGGCGGCCTGCAGAAAGGTATTGGCCATGCCGCCGCCGATGAGCACCGCCTGTGCCCGGCCGATGAACGAATCCAACACGCCGATCTTGTCCGACACCTTCGCGCCGCCAATGATGACGACCACCGGCTGGTCGGGCTCCTCCAGCACGCGGCTCAGCGCGGCGACCTCGCGCTCCATCAGCCGGCCGGCAGCAGACGGCAGCAGATGCGCCACGCCCTCGGTCGAGGCATGCGCCCGGTGCGCTGCGCCAAACGCGTCGTTGACGTAGCAATCGGCCAGTTCCGCCAGCTGCCGCGCGAAGTCGGGATCGTTCTTCTCCTCGCCAGCGTGGAAGCGCAGGTTCTCCAGCAGCAGCAGGCCGCCCGGTTCCAGGGCATCCACCGCCTGCCGCGCCGCGTCGCCCACGCAATCCTCGGCGAAGGCGACCGGCTTGCCAATCAGCTCCTCCAGCCGCCCGGCGACGGGCCGCAGCGAGTAGCGGGGCACGACCTGGCCTTTGGGGCGTCCGAGGTGCGAGCACAAGATCACGGCCGCGCCGCGCTCCAGCAACTCCTCGATCGTCGGGATCGCAGCGCGGATGCGGGTATCGTCGCCGACCTGCCCGGCATCGAGCGGGACGTTGAAATCGACCCGGACGAGCACCTTCTTGCCGTCCAGGTCCAGACTATCGAGCGTGCGTATCGCCATCGTTCCCTCTCCTATCCCCGGGGTGCATGCAGCGCGACAAGCCGGGCCGAGCGGCCCAGAAAGCGTTCCAGGCTGCTGGTGTGGCAGCAGCCTGGAACGTCGCGCAGTCAGTTTCTGCCATACCTCGACGGGGCGCGCCGGAGCGTCAGACCCCCATCTCGGCGATCATCGCGACGAGGTCAGCCACCCGGCAGGAATAGCCCCACTCGTTGTCGTACCAGGCGACAACCTTCGCCATGCGATCGCCGCTCATCATCGTCGAGAGCGCGTCGACGGTTGAGGAGTGTGGGTCCTGCAGGTAGTCGGACGAAACCAGCGGCTCTTCGCTGTAAGCCAGGATCCCCGCCAGCGGGCCTTCGGCCTCCTCCTTGAACGCGGCGTTGATGGCTTCGACAGACGCCGGGCTCTCGAGATTGACGACCAGGTCGACCAGCGAGACGCTGGGGGTCGGGACGCGCAGCGCGAAGCCGTCGAACTTGCCCTTCAACTCGGGCATGACCAGCGCCACGGCGCGAGCCGCGCCGGTGGTAGTCGGGATGATGTTCTCGGCGGCGCTGCGGGCACGGCGCAGGTCGCGGTGGGTGTTGTCGAGCAGGCGCTGATCCGACGTGTAAGCGTGCACCGTCGTCATCAGCGCGTTATCGATGCCGAAGTACTGGTGAATGACCTTGGCGACCGGCGCGAGGCAGTTGGTCGTGCAGGAAGCGTTCGAGATGATGTGGTGCTTGTCGGGGTCGTACTGGTCTTCGTTGACGCCCAGGACGAGCGTGACGTCCTCGCCCTTGGCCGGCGCCGTGATGACCACCTTCTTGGCGCCCGCCTTGATGTGCTTGCCGGCGCCCTCGGCGTCGCGGAAGACGCCGGTCGACTCGACGACGATATCCACGCCCAGGTCGCCCCATGGCAGCTTCTCGGGGTCGCGCTCCTCGAAGGCCTTGAAGCTACGGCCGTCGACCGAGATCGAATCGCCGTCGGCCTGAATGTCGGCGTCGTAAATGCCGTAGGTCGAGTCGTACTTCAACAGGTGCGCCAGGATCGCATTGTCATCCAGGTCATTGATCGCGACGATCTCCAGATCGTCCTCGTAGGCCTCGGAGATGGCCTTGAAGACCTGCCGCCCGATGCGGCCAAAGCCGTTGATCGCTACACGCGTGGCCATAGTTCGTTCCCTTCCTGCCTGTCATTTGCGGACTACCGCGTAACCGGACTCACTTCACCGGGCGCGCTACCGAGCCGCGCCCATTTGCCGGGATCGGTGCGCCGTGCCCGTTGCTGGACATGCCTGTCTCGGCGCTTGCAGGGTAGCGTCGCACCGGCTGTGGGTACATCCGGGTGCGGCGGGCGAGATCCACCAATACTTTAGCGAGTTTTTCGGGGTCGTGGCGCAGTGGAAAGTCCGGATTGACGACGTCACGCGGCTCCACGACGAGCCGGCCGTCAAACTCATCAAGCCCGTTGAACGCCACCGCCGACACGCCCCACTCCGGCTTGATCCCGTCCGTCGATGGCTCCAGGTTGGAGTTGACCAGGACGCGATCGATCGGCAAGTCGCCCAGGTGGCGATGGATGCCGCGAATATGCTCGGCGACGTCGTAGCCGTCAGTCTCGCCGGGCTGAGTGGCGACGTTGCAGACATAGACCTTCTCGGCGGGCGTGTGGCGCAGAGCGTGAGCGATACCCTCGACCAGCAAGTTCGGGATCACCGAGGTATACAGGCTACCCGGGCCTAGCACGACCAGGTCGGCTTCGAGAATCGCCTTGACCGCCGGGAGGTACGCCTCGGCGTTCGGCGGGTCGAGGAAGACGCGATTGATCCCGGTGCGCGCGTTGACGATCGTCGTCTCGCCGCGCAGCACGCTGCCGTCGGCCATCTCGGCGCCGACGACGATGTTCTCGATCGACGACGGATAGACCGCCCCACGGATGTTGAGGACCCTGCCGGACTCGATGATGGCCTGCTCGAAGCTGCCGCTGACTTTGGTGAGCGCCGTGATGAAGAGGTTGCCGAAGGAGTGCCCGTCGAGACCCGAGTCCTCAGAGTCGAAGCGATACTGGAACAGGTCACTGAGCAGCGTCTCAGAATCGGCCAGCGCCACCAGGCAGTTGCGGATGTCGCCGGGGGCCGGGACGTTGAACTCCGTCCGCAGCCGGCCCGAGGAGCCGCCGTCGTCGCCGGCGGTGACGATGGCCGTGATCTTGACTGGCTCGTGCTTGATCCCGCGCAGGAGCGTCGACAGCCCGGTACCACCGCCGATCGCGACGATGTGCGCCAGCGGCTCGGGCCGACCGAAGCGGTGCGTCTCGATGATTTTCGCCAGCCCGCCCTCGCCCAGGCGCGTCTCCATCAGTGGCGCGGTGATCGAGCGCGAGAGCTTGTAGATGCCGCCGGCGACCAGCAGGATGCCGGGCACAACGACGAGGATCTCACGGTAGGGGTGGGGGATGAACTGAAGGGTGCCGTAGTAGACGATCTCGGAGAACTGATCGGGAACAGTGTAATTTCGGTAGAGCCAGGCCAGGGCCATCGCCGTCGAGAGGCTGGTCAGTAGGACGCCAGCAAAGAGGATGAGAATCCACCTCTTGACGCGCATCCCCGGACGCAACCAGATTCGGTAGTTCATTCGCTGACGTCCTGCCTCCCCCAACGTTTGTTGGATGCGTCAGTGTAGCATCGTAAGCGTACCGAACATGACGCCGGCAGGCTCGTATTTGGCCCTCGAAACGTTGGGTGCCGCGCGGGGATCTGCTACAATTTAACGCACTGAAGCCAGTGCCCTGCCGCAAAGTGGGCCCCGCCCACTTGTTTTTTTGTCCGGGGTCTGAGATTCCAAGAGCACAGCGCTCAACCCCGTTCCCTGAGAGGTGGCATGCCAATGAAAAGTGACCTGTACACCGCCATCGCCCAAATCGCCGCCGAACGGAACATTCCGCGTGAAGCCGTCCAGAAAGCGCTCGAACAAGCACTCGTGACCGTGTTCCGTCGCGAACGCGAGCAGAAGGGCCTCGCCGAGACGTACGTCGAGGTCGAAGTCGATCCCAACGATGGCGAATTCAAGATTATCGAGATCAAGCGTGTCGTCGAAGATGAAGATGCGATCGAGGACGAGACGCGCGACATTCCGCTGGCGGCGGCGCTCACCGTCGACCCGAACGCCTACGTGGGCAAGGAATACCGCAACGACCTGACGCCGCCGAACTTCGGCCGCATCGCGGCGCAAACTGCCAAGCAGGTGATCCTCCAGCGTATTCGCGACTACGAGCGCGAGACGATCTATGAGGAGTTCAAGGATCGCGCTGGCGAGGTGCTGACCGGCGTCATCCAGCGCGCCGACCACCGCGCGGTGATCGTCGAGTTGGGCGGCAAGGCGGAGGCAATCATGCCGGCCCGCGAGCAGGTGCCGAGCGAGCGCTACACGCCCGGCCAGCGGCTCAAGGTCTACCTGAAGGAAGTCAACGCAGAGTCGCGCGGCCCGCAGCTGATCGTCAGCCGCACGCACGGCGCGTTGATCAAGCGACTGTTCGAACTCGAGGTGCCCGAGGTCTTCTCCGGCGCTGTCGAGATCAAGGCGATCGCCCGCGAGCCGGGCCTGCGCAGCAAGGTCGCCGTCGCCGCGCGCCAGGAGAACGTCGACCCGGTCGGCTCGTGCGTGGGTATCCGCGGCGTGCGCATCTCGAACATCGTCGATGAGCTGCAGGGCGAGAAGATCGACGTGATCGAGTACTCGCCGGACATCCAGACGTTCATCGCCAACGCGCTCTCGCCGGCCAAGCCGATCAGCGTGCAGCTGATCGAGGACGGCGAGCAGAAGGTGGCGCGCGTCGTCGTGCCGACTGACCAGATGTCGCTGGCCATCGGCAAGGACGGGCAGAACGCCCGCCTGGCCTACAAGCTGACCGGCTGGCGAATCGACGTCAAGGATCCGGAATCGCTGCGCATGACCGACGGCGACGAGGACGAGTTCCTGCGGCAGGCGCAGGAGGCGCTGGCCGAGATCCGCGCCGAGCAGGAGTTCTTCGTCCAGGGTCGGCAGCCGCGCCTGGTGCGCCCGGACGGCACCTTCACCCATGTCGACAAGGACTTCGGCCCGCTGCCGGACGATCTGATCGGCATGAGCGTGGACGTCGAGCTGGTCGATGGCATCGTCAACGTGCATTACAACCGCGACCTGCGCGCGCGCTTCGACTTCGAGACCGGCGAGCTGCTGCCGCTCTATGACGAGGTCGCGATCGATTCGGCACGCTAGCTGCGGAGTTCGGAGGTGAGACATGACCGCCGAAACGACGCGGAAGGGCAAGCGTAAGGGGCCGCGGCCGAAGCACGTCCCCACACGCACCTGCGTCGGATGCCGCAGGGTCGACGCCAAGCGTGAATACACCCGCCTGGTGCGCACGCCGGAGGGCAGGGTCGAAGTGGACCCGACCGGCAAGGCGAACGGGCGAGGCGCCTACCTGTGCCGCTCGCGCCGTTGCTGGAAGGCGGCGCTGGAATCCGGCGCGCTCGCCCGGGCCTTGCGCGTCGAGATCGACGCCGCCGACCGCGAGCGGCTGTGGACCTACGCGCGCACCCATTTTCCGCCAGATGAAGAAGAGTAAAGTGAAACCCGAGTATGTGGGAAGGATGAACCGTTATGAGTACAGGTAGAGGTCGCTCGCGCGGCAGGCGGCGCGGGCGACGCGATCAGAACGAGGATCGTAGTCGACAGTCGGTCGCGACGATCGAGCCGACCTATGACGAGCCGATCGAAATTGGCTCGGCCATCACGGTCGGCGAACTCGCCGAGCGCCTGCAGCGCAGCGCCGTCGACGTCATCAAGGAACTGATGGCCAACGGCATCATGGCGACGATCAACCAGCAGATCGACTTCGACGCCGCCGCGAAGGTCGCCGAGAGCTTCGGCGCCGTCGCGATGCCGCTCGAAGACACTGGCCAGGAAGATCGGGACGCCCATGAAGAGGCGCTGGTCGAGAGCGCGACGTCCGACGTTGCTGTCGAGCGCCCGCCGATCGTCACGATCATGGGCCACGTCGACCACGGCAAGACGGCGCTGCTCGACGCGATCCGTGAGACGCGCGTCGAAGGTACCGAAGCCGGCGGCATCACCCAGCGCATCGGCGCGTATCAGGTCGAGATCAATGACCGCAAGATCACCTTCCTGGACACCCCGGGCCACGAGGCCTTTTCGGCCATGCGCGCGCGCGGCGCCCAGGCCACGGACATCGCCGTGCTGGTGGTCGCGGCCGACGACGGCGTGATGCCCCAGACCGTGGAGGC
>DATGQR010000498.1:0-2799 GCA_035304105.1 Thermomicrobiales bacterium
GATGACGGGCAGCACTGGGAGTCGCTGCAGCTCAACCTGCCGGTGGTGCCGATCCACGACTTCGTGATCAAGGACGGCGATCTGGTGGTGGCCACGCACGGGCGCAGCTTCTGGATCCTGGATGACCTGAGCCCGCTGCGCCAGGTGGCGACGGGCGCAGTCGACCCGGAGGGCGTGGTGCTGTTCAAGCCGCGCGATACCGTGCGCTGGCTGCGCTACAGCGGCTTCGGCCACGCGCCTATCGACGGCCGCAACTACCGCATGGCCAACGGCCTGGTCGTGACCTTCGTGCGTGAGGCCGACGAGAACGGCCAGTACACCGAGACCTACATCGACGCCGGCAACAACCCGCCCGACGGCGTGCTGATCCACTATTACCTGGACTCCGCCCCCGGTGACCGCGAGGTCGCCATCGCGATCGGAGACGCGGACGGCAACGAGATCATCCGCTTCTCGAACAAGGCCGAGCAAGACAAGCTCAAGCTCTACCCGAAGCAGGGCGCCAACCGCTTCGTCTGGAACTTCCGCTACCCCGACGCGACAGCGATCGAGGGCGACGAGGTCTCGAAGGCATTCCTGAACGGTCCCAAGGCTGCGCCGGGCGACTACACCGTGACGCTGGCAGTCGACGGCGACGAGCAGCGCCAGTCGTTCTCGATCCTACCCGATCCGCGGCTCTCGGCCTCGCTTGACGACCTCCGCGCCCAGTTCGACCTGCAGCTCCAGATACGGGACAAGATCTCGGAGATCCATGAGGCGGTTGGCGCGATCCGGCGCATCCGCGAGCAGGTCGATAGATGGATGGAGCGCGGCGAGAGCGAGGCGATCGCGCAGGCCGGCGAAGCGTTGAAGGCCAGGCTGGCCGACATCGAGGGCAACCTGGTGCAGGTCAAGGCCAAGAGCGCCAAGGACAGGCTGAAGTTCCCGGTCAAGCTCAACGCCAAGCTCAACGGCCTGATGGCCGCCGTCGCATCTTCGGAAGGCCGCCCCAACGAGCAGTCCTACGCCGTCTTCGCCGATCTGGCAAGCCGCGCCGACGAGCAACTGGCACGCTTCGAGGCGCTGAAGAACGAAGAGCTAGCGGCGTTCAACAAGGCCGTCGAAGAGATGGGTGTGGTAGCGGTCGGATGAGAACCCGCGCGGGCCGATACCGGCATGGCGCGTCCTGACTACGTCGGCTATGGCAGCGCTTCGAGCGGCTGCACCGCCAGCGCAACAGCCCGATCGAGCGACATCTCTCGCCCTTGCGCGAAGGCCACTGCGAAGGCCTCGGCGTCGAGCTGTTCCCGGATGACGGAGACGGTGCGGTCATAGCGCGCCTGGCGCGGGGGCGGAACAGGGGAATGAATCTGATCTCGCAATGCCGCCGCGCGTCCGAGCAGTTGAGCGGCACGAACAGGTGACCTCGATTCCGCCGCTACACCCGCGAGACCCTCCAGAGAGAAAGCGGTCGACATCAGTTCACGGAGCTCGTAATGACCTCGCAAACCTTCGCTGAAGTATTCGAAGGATCGATGATAGTCCTCACGCTCAAGTTCGATGTAACCGAGGAGATCCAGCGTGAACGCGCGCCAGGCGAAATCTCCAAGCTCCGAAATCCGGGTCAAGCATTCGTGCGCGAACTCACTGGCGCGTGCGACATCGCCTCGCCAGAGAGCGAAATGCCCCTGGTAGCCAAGGATGCGTGTCACACCGCGCTCGTCTCCGAGTTCCCGAAAGATGCTCAGGCTTTCTGCCGCGAGGGCGTCGGCACTCGAGTAATCATCGGAAACGGTCGCCATAATCGAAAGTGAACCGAGAGCCTGGGCTATTCGATACTTGTCGCCCGCCGCGCGGGCCACGCATAGCGATTCTTCGTAGAACCTCGTCGCTCGCGCGTAATCGCCTCGATACATCTCCATGCCACCGGCGATCTTCAGCGTATCAGCCAATTCGCTCGCGTCCTGTACCTCTCGAAAGTACTCGAGCGCCTTGCCGATGAACTCTTCGGCAGCCGTCATATCACCTTGCTCTACGGCCAGGGTGCCAAGCGATTGGTACGCGCGTGCTTGCAGATCCGGCGACACGCCATCGGCCAGCACCAGCGCGGCCTCTATCCAGCGCCGTCCTTCCTGAAGGTGACCGTGCCAGTACCAGAAGTCATGCAGCCCAACGGCCAGGCGGACTGAGATCGCGCTGTCTTTGCTCGCGATGCTCCAGCCAAGCGCTGCTCGTATGTTGGGAAACTCCGCGCGCAACTGGTCATACCAGGAGCGTTGACCAGGTCCGATGACATATGCGCCCACCCGGTCGACGAAATCGGCAAAGAACGCCGCGTGGCGCCGGTGTATGCGATCGCTCTCCTGACGCACGCCGAGACATTCCAGACAGAATTCCCGAACAGTCTCCAGCATCGTGTAGCGAACCGTGCCGTCGGGCAGGTTCTCGGCGTGTACGAGGCTATGCTCAATCAACGCTTGCAGGCCGTCCAGGACATTGATCGAAGGATCGACGACGGCCTCTGCAGCCTCCAGCGTCCAGCCACCCCGAAAGGCCGAGAGCAGCCGCAACAGCGCCTGGACCTCCGGATCGAGGAGTTCGTAGCTCCACTCGATCGTCGCGCGCAGCGTGCGCTGGCGGTCGGGCAGATCACGGGCACCGCTAGTCAGCATCGGTAGGAGCGGTTCCATGCGCTCCAGCATCGCCTGTGCCGGCAGGAGGCGAATGCGCGCGGCGGCGAGCTCCAGCGCGAGCGGCAAGCCATCCAGGCGACGGCAGATCTCGGCGACGGCGCGAGCATTGCTCTTGGAGATCGAGAAG
>DATGQR010000499.1:0-4950 GCA_035304105.1 Thermomicrobiales bacterium
CACAGACAAATGGGCTCCTTCGTAGGCGCCACCGCTCACTGCCGGAAGGAGATCCGATGTCCAAGAAGTACACGCGCCTGACCACGCCGCTGGTGCGCGAGAACGGCGTGCTGCGCGAGGCCACCTGGGATGAGGCGCTCGACCGCGCCGCCGAGGGCTTCCGCGCTGCCGTCGAGGCCAATGGCCCCCAGGCATTCGGCCTGTTCTCGTGCTCGAAGGCGACCAACGAGGTCAACTACCTGGCGCAGAAGTTCGCCCGGCAGGTCATCGGTAGCAATAACATCGACTCCTGTAACCGCACCTGACACGCGCCTTCCGTCGTCGGTCTGACGACAGTATTTGGCGCCGGTGGCGGCACAAGTTCATATCGCGAGGCCGAGGAGACGGACCTGATCATCCTCTGGGGCTCGAATGCCCGCGAGGCACATCCGATCTTCTTCGTCCACGTGCTCAAAGGCATCCGCAATGGCGCGAAGCTCTACGTCGTCGATCCCCGCCGCACCAGCTCGGCGCAGTGGGCCGACGCCTGGCTGGGGCTGGATGTCGGCTCGGATATCGCGCTGGCCAACGCGATCGGCCGCGAGATCATCGCCGCCGGCCTGGAGAACCGCGAATTCATCGCGCGCTCGACGCTCAACTTCGAGGAGTACAAGGCCGCCGTCGAGCCGTACACCCTGGAATACGCCGAGCGCGAGACCGGCGTCCCGGCCGCGGCCATCCGCGAGCTGGCCCACGAGTATGCGCGCGCCGACCGCGCGCAGCTCTGCTGGACGCTGGGTATCACCGAGCATCACAACGCCGTCGACAACGTCCTGGCGCTGATCAACCTGGCGCTCCTGACCGGCCATGTCGGCCGCTGGGGCTCCGGGCTGGTTCCGCTGCGTGGCCAGAACAACGTCCAGGGCGGCGGCGACATGGGCGCGCTGCCCAATAAGCTGCCCGGCGGCGTGGACGTCGAGAACGACGCCGATCGCGCCCGCTTCGAGAAGGTCTGGGGCACGCAGATCCCGGCCAAGATGGGCTGGCACCTGAGCCAGATGTTCGAGGCGATGGAGGACCGCAAACTGACGGCGCTCTACGTCATCGGCGAGAACCCGGCCCAGTCCGAGGCCGATGTGGGACACGCCTTGGAGCTCCTGAAGGGCCTGGACTGCCTGGTCGTGCAGGACATTTTCCTGACGAAGACGGCTGAGCTCGCCGACGTCGTCTTCCCGGCGACGGCCTCCTGGTGCGAGGCGGAGGGCACGGTCACCAGCTCCGAGCGGCGCGTCCAGCGCGTCCGCAAGGCGCTCGACCCGCCCGGTGATGCCCGCGACGATATCTGGATCCTCTCAGCGCTGGCCGAACGCATGGGCGTCAACTGGGAGTATCCGACAGCCGAGGAAGCCTGGGACGAGCTGCGCAGCCTCTCCGACTGGCATCGTGGCATGAGCTACGCCCGGCTGGAGGCCGAGGGCGGCCTGCAATGGCCCTGCCCGAGCGAGGACCTGCCGGATAGCCCGTTCCTCCACGGCCGGCTTTGGGAAGACCCGCCGGTCGGCCCGCTGGCGCCGTTCCACGCCGTCGAGCACCAGCCGCCGGTCGAGGCATTGACCGAGGAGTACCCGATCCGCCTCACGACCGGGCGGCGGCTGGAGTCCTTCAACACCGGCGTGCAGTCCAGCGGCTACCGCTCGCCGCTGCACCGCGGCGAGACGATCGACATCCACCCCGACGAGGGCGCCGCTCTGGGCATCGCCGACGGCGAAGTCGTGCGCGTCGTTTCGCGGCGTGGGGCGGTCGAAGTGCCGGCACGCTATGACCCGACTTTGCGACCGGGGCTGGCCTTCATGACGTTCCACTTCCCGGACGACGTGGCGACGAATCTGTTGACGATCAACGCGACCGACCCGAAGTCCGGCACCGCCGAGTTCAAGGCGGCCGCCGTGCGCATCGAGAAGCTTTCCGTGGCAGCTCGGCCGGAAGAGACTGAGGCTGCCGTCGCGGCTGGTGGGGATGACTAAGTGGATCTCAGGCTGATTGAAAACGCGGTTCCGAGTGCTGCCGAGCGTGAGGCAATCGACCGGCTGCTCGGCCCGCCGTCGTCAGCCTGGCGGGGAGGGGCCGAGCGCCGCCCCGGACTGGATACCCACGTGGCCTACGGCGGGCACGCCCTCCGGAGCCAGCGCCATATGCTCCTGCCGGCGCTCCACGCGATCCGCGACGCGACCGGCTACATCTCGCCCGGCGGGCTGAACTACGTCTGCCAGCGGCTGGACGTGCCCCCGGCGGACGCCTACGGCGTGGCCAGCTTCTATGCGCTCTTCTCGCTGGAGGAGCAGCCGCCTGTGGTCGCGCACGTCTGCGACGACATCGCCTGCCGGATCAACGGTGCGCTGGGGCTCTGCCAGCAGCTCGAAGATCAGATCGGTCCCGAAGGCACGCCTTCGGCCGACGGCAAGATGACCTGGGTGCGCAGCCCCTGCCTGGGGCAGTGCAACCGCGCCCCGGTCGCGCTGATCCAGCGCGCCGGTCTGGACGCCCGCGACGAGACACAGGCGCCGACAACCGGCGACGCCGTGCTGGCCGCGATGGCCGGCGAGGCGACGCCGAAGCCGGACTTCGCCACCGACGGCTCGTACGCGCTCGACGTGCCGCAGTTGCTCGATCCGGATGCCGATCTCTACCTGCTGCGCCGCATCGGCCGGATCGATCCGGAGAATATCGACTCCTATCGCGCCGCCGGCGGCTATGAGGCCCTGCGGCGCGCCTTCGAGATCGGCCCCGAGGGCGTCATCCGCGAGGTCGAGGATTCGAAGATCGTCGGGCGCGGCGGGGCGGCGTTTCCGAAGGGCCGCAAGCTCGGTGACGTGGCCCGCGCGCCAGCTCGTCCGCACTACCTGGTCTGCAACGCCGACGAATCCGAGCCAGGCACCTTCAAGGACCGCGTCTTGATGGAGGGCGATCCCTTCGCCTTGATCGAATCGATGACGATCGCTGGCTACGCGGCCGGCTGCGAGCAGGGCTTCATCTATATCCGCGGCGAATACCCGCGCTCGGTGGAGCGGCTCCAGCACGCCATCGACATGGCCCGTCAGAAGGGCTTCCTCGGCCGGAACATCATGGGCAAGGGCTACGACTTCGACATCGAGATCCGCCGCGGCGCTGGCGCCTATATCTGCGGCGAGGAGACGGCGCTGTTCAGCTCGCTCGAAGGCTACCGGGGCGAGCCGCGCTCCAAGCCGCCCTTCCCGACCCAGGTTGGCCTGTTCGGCAAGCCCACGCTGGTCAGCAACGTCGAGACGCTGATGAACCTGCCGCGGATCGTCCTCGAGGGCGGTCCCGCCTACGCCGCGATCGGCACCGAGCAATCGACTGGCACGAAGCTTTTCTGCCTCTCGGGCTGCATTCAGCGCCCGGGGATTTATGAGTTCCCGTTCGGCGTGACACTGCGGGAGGTGCTGGAGGCTGCCGGTGGCGTGCCGGAAGGTCGGGAGTTGCGCGCCGTGCTCGTCGGCGGGGCGGCCAGCAGCTTCGTGACGCCCGATGAGCTGGACATGGAATTGACCTTCGAAGGCACCCGCGCGGCCGGCGCCGCGCTCGGTTCGGCGGTCATCATGCCCTTCGACGACTCGGTCGACATGACCGACATCATCCTGCGGATCGCCGCCTTCTTCCGCGACGAATCCTGCGGCCAGTGTGTGCCCTGCCGGGTCGGCACCGTCCGCCAGCAGGAAGCTCTCCAGCGGCTCGTCGCCGGCCGGCCGCTCGGCTCGGTCGAAGACGAGATCCGGCTGATTGACGAGGTCGCGCAGGTGATGCGCGACGCTTCGATCTGTGGCCTGGGCCACACCGCGCCGATCGCCGTGCAGTCGGCCATCCACAAGCTACATCTGTTCAACGGTAGAAGTGCGACGACATGACAGTAGGATCGACAGTCCACAAGCTCACGCTGTACTCGAACCGCACCGTCGAGCTGACGGTTGACGGCCAGAGCGTCACGGTGCCCGAGGGCGCGACGATCATGGAGGCCTGCGAGAAGGTCGGCATCGAGACGCCGACGCTCTGCTACGGCGAATCGCTCACCCCGGTCAACGCCTGCCGTGTCTGCGTCGTCGAGATGGAAGGCTCGCGCACGCTCGTCCCGGCCTGCGCTCGTAAGGCCGAGCCGGGCATGGTGATCCGCACCAACACCGAGCGGGTGCGTCATAGCCGCAAGCTGGTCATGGAGCTCCTGGCCTCCTCGGTCGATCTCTCCTACGCGCCGGAGCGGGTGCGCGGCTACATCGAGGAATACGATGCCCAGCCGGAGCGCTTCGGCCCGCCGGCGCCGGCCAATGGCCACAGTCGCGACGAGCCCCACGCCGGACACCATCACCCAACGCCGGTCGGTTACGCCGCGACCGTCGACCAGCCGCCGAAGATCGACAACGACCTCTATATCCGCGACTATAGCCGCTGCATCCTTTGCTACAAGTGTGTCCAGGCCTGCGGCACCGAGCATCAGAACACCTTCGCAATCACCGTGGCCGGGCGCGGCTTCGACGCCCACATCGCCGCCGAGTTTGACAACCCGCTGCCCGACTCCGCCTGCGTCTACTGCGGCAACTGCATCGCCGTCTGCCCGACCGGCGCGCTGATGTTCAAGAGCGAGTGGGACATGCGCCAGGAGGGCACCTGGGACGAGAGCCGTCAGACGGTGACCAGCACGATCTGCCCCTACTGCGGCGTCGGCTGCACGCTGGACCTGCACGTTCAGGACAACAACATCGTCAAGGTCACCTCGCCGATGGACCACGACGTCACCGTTGGCAATCTCTGCATCAAGGGCCGTTTCGGCTGGCAGTTTGTCCAGAACCGGCCGGAGAATGGTCGCGCGCCGACCAGCCCGAACGGAAGCGAGGAGGCCGGTGACGCCCCCTGAGCGCCGCTCGGTGCGCGTCGACGGCGTCATCCGGGTCACTGAAGATG
>DATGQR010000500.1:0-5175 GCA_035304105.1 Thermomicrobiales bacterium
CGAAGCCTGGAGGCAACCAGAACTGGAAGTCGCCGAAATCGTGAACGTCCCAAGCTTCGCGACGCTCATCCGGCGTTCGTCCACTAAAGATGCTCTCATAAGCGTGGTGCATGCGTTGCACGTCGTCGGGCGTCAGCGGCACGGCGTTGTGCGAGGGGTAGACGACGTCGACCTGATCGGCCAGTTCGGCCAGCAGCCGCAGCGAGCTCCGGTAGGCTTGCGGGTCGCCATACGGGTTGTGGGCGAACATCGGGCCCGCGTAGATCGCGTCGCCGGGGAACATGATCCGATTGGTGTGGTCGATCAGCGTCACGCCACCCGGCGAGTGGCCGGGCGTGTGGTAGACGCGCAGCTCGCGGCCACCCAGGTCGATGACGTCGCCGTCGTTCAGGAAGCCGGTCGGCTCCTTTCCGGGGATATGCGCCGACTCCGGATCGATCCTTTCCGGCAGCGGCACGTCACGAAGATATTCCGGTTCGAACCAGCGGCGCATGCGCTCCTGCGGGTAGCCGGCGCGCAGGTCATCGGCCTCGGCCGGGTGCACGCGGACGTCGTCATACTTCCAGGCGTCGCCGATGTGGTCGAAGTGCGCGTGGGAGAGCAGCACGACCGGTTGGCGGTCGGACAGGGTGTCGGCCAGGGCCTTGAAGTCTCCAAAGCCCATGCCAGTGTCGAGGACCGCCACTCGCTGCTCACCTTCGACCAGGTAGCTCTTGACGTCCTCGTAATGACCCGGCTCGGCGATCATCGTGACGCCGGTCGGGAACTTCACCACGTCGAACCAGCCGTGACTCGGCATTCTCTCCCCCCTCCGATCGACTACAGATCCCGCGCCCTCCGGTGGCGCGGTGGCAGCATGAGTCCGAAATCCTCGAACTCGAAGGTCGCGAAGCCGGCCAGGAACCCCGAAGGATGGCGGCCGGCCAGTGCATCCGCCAGGCCGTGTCTGACGCGCTCGACGAAGCCGGGCTCGATTGGCGTCTCCCCGTGAGCCGGGTAAAGCGCGGCCGCCAGCTCCGCGAGCTTCTTGATCGTTTCCAGCGAGCGGCGGAAGCGGATCATGTCCTCGACGGCGATACGCCCTTTCAGGATGCTGTCGCCGGTGAAGAGTTGCCCGCGTTCCAGATCCAGGAAGCAGACGCTGTCCGGCGAGTGGCCGGGCGTAAAAAACACGTCGAGCTGGCGGCCGCCAAGGTCCACCACGCCGCGGTCCTCCAGTGGCTCGACCGTGGCGCAGCCGGGGATCTCGAAGGTGTCGCGGTCGACCCCGGGGGGCAGTACGCGGTCGGCCAGGAAGCGCTCGATCTCGAAGCGCAGCTCCATGTGACGCCAGCCGGACTTGAGCTTGTCCATGCCTCGCGGGTGGGCCAACACCCGATCGAACTGGTGGCTGCCGCCGGCGTGGTCCGGATGCGCGTGGGTCTGGAGGACGACGACTGGCAGATCGGTTAGCCCGGCGACGAAGGCGCGCAAGTCGCCCATGCCGAGGCCGGCGTCGATCAACGCGGCCCGCTCCTCGCCGGTTACCAGATAGGCCAGCGACGGGCGCGCGTAGCCGGGGTCGCGGATGACCACGACGCCGTTACCGAGATCCTGGCTCTCGAACCAGCTCATCTGGCCAGACACTCCGCCCGAAAGTTCGGCGGCAACCAGAAGCCGAAGCCGTCGAACTTGTAGATATCGGCCTGCTCGCTGCGACGGTGCGGCGCAATCCGGCCGGTGACGATCTGCTCGTAGGTTTCATGGATGACCGGCAGAAGGCGCGCGTCCATCGGAGCGTCCATGTGCGCCCCGTAGACCTCATCGATCAGCGGCGCGATCTCAGCGAACTTGCGGAACGTATCGCGGTAGGCTTCTGTGTCGGTGCCCTCGAAGTTGATCAGCAGCGTGCCGGCGTAGACGGCGTCACCGGTGAAGATCACCCGGTTGGCGCGGTCCAGGAATGAGACGCTGCCGACCGAGTGCCCGGGCGTGTGTAGCACCTCGAGCTGCCGACCGCCCAGGTCGATGATGTCGCCGTCGTTCAGGAAGCCGGTGGGCTCAACGCCGGGGATGCAGCGGGTTTTCGGGTCCGTCTCCGGCGGGTATTCGACGCCGAACAGGTGGCGCTCGTCGAACCAGCGTTGAAGCTGAGCGTTCGTCGTGCCGGCGCGCAGGTCGTCCGCTTCCGAGGGATGCACCAGCACCCGCTCATAGCGCCAGGCGTCGCCGACGTGGTCCCAGTGGGCGTGGGTCAGAAGCACGATCGGGTCGCGGTCGGAGAGGGTGTCGGCCAACTCCTTGAAGCTGGCGAAGCCCATGCCCGCGTCGATCACGGCGACATCGCGCTCGCCCTCGACCAGGTAGGAGTTGAGCCGGTGCCGGTGGCCGTGCTCGTCGATTCGGATGATGCCTTTGCCGTGGTGATGCACCTTGAACCAGGGTCGCTGCGCCACGCGCCGTCCTTTCCGCGCGTCACTCATTCTTCGGCTCCGGATGGGAACCCTGCACGATGCAACGGAATCCGTCAACCGAAAATGCTACGCCAGCAGCTCGCCCGCGCGGCGCGCGAAGGCCGATGTCAGCGCGACGGTGTGCTCGAAGTCGCTCATGCGCATCACGCTGAAGGGCGAGTGGATGTAGCGGCAGGGAATCGAAACGGACGCCGAGCGCACGCCGCCACGGCTGCGCTGGATGATGCCGCCGTCGGTGCCGCCGAAGGCCGGCAGCTTGTAGTGCCAGGGGATCTGCAGCTCTTCGGCGATCCCCGTCAGGAAGCGCACCAGCTCCGGCTGGACGATCTGCGAGCCGTCGGCCACGGTGATGGCCGGCCCCATACCCAGCCGCGTGACTTGCCGCTGGGGCGGGACGCCGGGCATGTCCGCTCCGATGGTGCCCTCCAGCACCAGCGCGAGCACTGGCTCGATCTGGTAGGCGGCCGTGCCAGCGCCGATCAGGCCACGCTCCTCCTGCACCGTGAAGGCGGCCGCCACGGTCAGCTCCGGCGTCTCGCCGGCCAGCGCGGCGAGCGTGGCAACGGCCACGGCGCAGCCGGCGCGGTCATCGAGCGCTTTGCCGGTGACGACGTCGCCCTGCAGCCGCTGGAAGGGATAGCCGATCACGGCCGGCGAGCCAATGTGGACGCCGAGCGCGGCCACCTCGTCCGCGCTACCGGCGCCAATGTCGAGGAACAGGTCCTCGATCTTGTGCGCGCGGTTGCGGTCCTCGGCGCTCAACAGGTGCGGCGGCAGCGTCCCGACGACACCGTCAATCAGGGTGCCGTCATCGGCTCGCACGGTCATGCGGTGGGAGGGGATGATCCTGGCATCCCAGCCGCCCAGCGGCGTGAATCGCAGGAAGCCGCCGTCTTCGACGAAGCTGACCATGAAGCCGATCTCGTCCATATGCGCGTCGAGCATCAATACCTGCTCGCTGCGGCCGCGCTTGATCGCGATGAGGTTGTCCAGCGCGTCGCTGGTCAGCTCGTCGACGAACGGTTCGACCAGCTCGCCGATAATCCCGCGGACGTCGCCCTCGAAGCCGGGCGGCCCGAACGCATTCGACAGGCGCTCGATGATCTCAAAATGGTTCACGCGTTACCCTCGTCCCTATCACCCTGATCCACACCGGCGAACCAGGCGACCCAGCGCTCCTGGGCGGCCGTTTCCACCGCAGCAGGATGATAGTTGGTGCGGACGTAATTGACGGCGTCCTCGGGGGATAGCCCGCAGAGGGTGGCGAAGCAGGCCAGGACAGTCCCGGTGCGGCCTCGGCCTCCCAGGCAGCCGACCTCGACCCGCTTGCCAGCCTGAACGCGGCGATAGGCGCTGGTGATTTGCGCTCTGGCAATCTCGGGATCGGCGGGGAGCCCGAAGTCCGGCCAGTCGATCAGGTCGGCCGGCCAGTCGGGCTCCCAGCGGAGATCGAGGTAGAGGCCGAAGTCGCGGTTAGGATCGTCCGGGCGGCGCTCCGCGATCGACGATGCGTTGACGATATTGCCGTCCGGTAGTCTGACTTCGGCCATACGTCTCGTTTAGCTGATGCGGCCCGCCTCCTCGGCCTCGGCCGCGCTCCGGTTGATGATCACATTCTCGTGGCCGGCCGATTCGATCCACTCGCCGGGGATGCGAACGTGGTGCTTGAAGAGCCACCCCTCGCTGACGACGATCGCGTCGATGGTCCGGTCCTGGCCGTAGATTATCTCATCGACCGTGCCGATTTTCTCGCCGTGGCGGTCGACGACGTCGGTGCCCTCCTCGATCGTCACAGTGTTGGGCGGCAGGTTGTCCTCGTCCTGGATCACCGGCGCGTCAGCCGGCGCCGACGCGAACGGCGAGTCGGGCGCGGGGGCGTAGCTGTTGTCGACCGGTTCGGAGAAGAGCATCACCTGGCCATGCGCCGACGGCGTCGCCAGGTAACCCATCTCGACGATGCGGTCGTACTGGTTATGGCTGGGCTCGACCAGGCGCCGCGTGGCCAGCTCGGGAAGCTCTTGCTCGTGGTCCTTCGAGATCTCGAGGACGACGTCGCCGTTCACGTCAACCCGGTCGACCATCTCCATGTCGATGATGCGGTCGGTCGTGAAGAGCGTGCCTTCCTTGACGATGACCGAGACGATCTCCAGCGTGTCGGGATGCACGACGAGCTGATCGACGGTTCCGACCTTCTCGCCGTCCCTGGTTCGCACGTCGCTTCCGAGTCGAATATCTCGCATTTTTTTCCTCTTTCAATGCAGCGAAGTCTGGGACCGATTTCCATTTAACGGCACGCAGCGGCCCGGCGCGCTAGCACCGGAACCCCTTTCAGGTCATGTTTCGATACATAGCGTGGCCGAACGTGTGCGTTAGCCAGAGTACGGCGAGCGTGCGGAGGCCGATCGACGGTCTAGACTGCGCGTAGTATGGAGATTCGTAACCGGGTATCAAAGCTACGAGGGCGCGAGCAGGCGGCCAGCCCGCCGGCAGCCGGATCCACGAGATTGCGCGTGCGCTTCTTGCCCGCGCTCTACTTCGCTGCGCTCGTCTTCCTCCTGCTCTCGCCGGCCATGCGGTACAACCGCATCCTTGCGCCGATCGATCTGTACTACGAAACGCCGGTCTTCGCGGCGCAGCGGCCGGATAATTATGTTGAGCCGGCCAATCCGCATCTCTTCGATCAGGCCTACCAGTTCGTGCCCTGGCGTTACCATGCCTGGTC
>DATGQR010000501.1:0-11950 GCA_035304105.1 Thermomicrobiales bacterium
CTAAAGAACGAGCGTGGCGCCGTCCGGACCGTCTCGCGCAGGCCATTCAGCATGTCCCACTCGCCCGTGATCAGCAAGTAGCCGCAAACCGTGTACTCGGGCGGGATATCGACCAGTTCGCCAAGCGCATTGGTCGCGAAAGCGAGCAGTTCCTTGCGCTTGCGGCGTAGCTCGGCCAGATCGGTCGTGAAGTACGGCAGATCGAGCAGGTGGAACTCGAAGGCCGTCACCGTCGTCACGTGGAAGTGGTAGTCGTGCTCGGCGAGCAGGCGCCGTGCCTGCAAGTAGGCCGCGCGGGCTTCATCGACGCGTCCAAGCACCGACAGCGCGAACGCGCGCCCGGCTCCGGAGATGGCGCGGTCGATGTCCGGGCGCTGTGACTGGTCCAGCTGCGCCTCGACGCGCTCGGCCAGTTCCAGCGCGTCGGCCGGCCGGCCGTGGTAGCCGTGCCACCAGACTAGCCCGGCGCTGCGCGCGACCGGATCGGGCAGGCGGCCACCAAAGTGTTCCTGGATGCGGCGCAGCTCGGCGTCGCTCAATTTCGAGAGCGCTTCGTCGCCAGCGATGGCGTCATCCAGCCCATTCTCGCCGGCCAGATTGCGCATCGTGCCGCGCATCCAGACGGCCATGCTGGTCAATCCCTCGTCACAGGTGCGCTGGCCGATCTCATGCGCGTCATTGAGCAACGCCACGCTCTGCCCGGGGTCTGCGTAGCGCAGCACCGACGCCAGCCGGGCCAGCAGCCAGCCACGAGTCGTCAGCAGCTCGTTGCGCGTGCCGGCCAGCTCGAGCGCCGCCTGGTAACGGCGCGCGGCGGTCTGGAATGCACAGGCCTCGCGGTGCGCCCGCTCGCCGGCGCGCATCAACCACTCAATCGCGCGCGGGTCGCCGGCCAGCCGCAGGTGGTGGGCGACCTCGTCGGGGTCCGGATCGCCGGCCGACTGCAGCTCCTCGGCGATGCGGCGGTGCCACAGCTGCCGCCGGTGGGGCAGGACGTCCTGATATAGCAGCTCGCGGATGAGCGCGTGGCGAAAACTGAGCGCGGGTTCGCGTGGGTCGGCGACGAGCAGCCCGAGCGCGACCGCCTCGGCAGCGGCGCGCTCCAATAGTTCGGGGTCGACGCCGGCGACTCGCTGCCAGAGATCGTGGGAGATGCGCTGCCCGATGACCGCCGCGATCGCGAGCAGCTCACGTGACTCGGGCGTCAGGCGAGAGACGCGCAGCTCCAGGATCTGGCGCCACAGTTGGGGTACGGCCGCACCGTCGAGATCGCCCAGCCGGTGGCCTTCGGCCGTCGACTCGATGATGCGGTCATCTTCCAGCGAGCGCAGCAATTCGGCCACGAAGAGCGGGATTCCGCCAGAGTAACGCGCCAGGTAGTCGACCAGGCGCTGCTCGTCCGGCGGTTCGAGCGCGTAGCAAGCAGCGACCCAGGCGCGCAGGTCGTCCATGTCGAGCGCGCGCAGCGCAATCCGCTCCGGCCGCGCCTCGCGCACCAGCAGCGGGATAAGTTCGGCGAGCGGGTGGCGGCGCGGCAAATCATCGTCGCGGAAGGCCGCGATCAGCAAGACGGGTAGATCCCGGATCTCGCGCGCGATCCGGCGCAAGGCGTCGAGGCTGGCATCGTCAGCCCAGTGCAGGTCGTCGAGCACGAGCACCAGCGGCGCCCGGCGGGCGAGCGCGCCGATCAGCTCCAGTGCCCGGGCAAGCAGCTCACCCGAGGTCCCGGGCGACGGGCCTTCCTCCCGGCCGCGCCGCAGGATATCCGACAGCGACGAGAGCCCTTCGACGCACGGGCTTGCGCGCACGATCTCCAACCAGGGGCCGTAGGGTGGTGTGGTCGACAAGTCGTAGCAGCGGCCGGTAAGGACGAGGCAACCGGCCAGCTCGGCATCCGCTGCGAAGTCTTCGATCAGGGCTGTCTTGCCGATACCGGCCTCGCCGCTGAGGAGCACGAGGCGGCCATGCCCACCGCGCGCTTCATCGAGCAAGCATGCTAACAGCGCGCGTTCGCGCTGCCTGCCATGGAGCCGGCCCTCCATGACGGTCGCGACGCGTGCCTCCCGCGAATCAGATGGATCGACCGGCGCAGCGGGGGACACGTTGTCCCTGCGCTCCCATCTTCAGGCGTGGCTCTGGCTCGCAACCTCAGTGTAACAGCCGCTCCCGGCCCGGTCTACGAGCATCGGCCGGCGAGCGCGGGGGCAAGCTGTAATCGTCAAGAAGAAGTTGATATGCTATGCATATGTGACTGCCTCACTGGCATATCATCCCTCGCAGCACAGGTGGCCGCGTGTGTGCGTGGGTTGCTAAAACCTGCCCGATTCCCTATTTCTCTGATAACATCCCTATGGCTGAATTTACGGATGTGCATCCTTGGATACATCCATGCAGGGGGTCATGGACGTTGAGATTAAGTAGGAGGATGCATGCGGGGACCAGTGCAAGTGTGAGGAGCTAAACATGGCCCACGACCATTCGAGCCTTGACGAGTTGCGCGCGGCGATCGTCGCCGGCCAGCTCAACCGCCGTCAAGTGCTGCGCCGGGCGCTCGCGCTCGGGCTCAGCGCGCCGGTGATCGCCGGACTGCTCGCCGCCTGTGGCGACGACGATGACGACGACGATGGCGATCCGACCAACACGCCCGAAGCCGGCGGCGGTGAGGAAACCGAGGTCGAAGAGGAGCCGACTGAGGCCGAAGAAGAAGAGCCCACCGAAGCCGAAGACGAGGCCACTGAGGCTGAGGAGGAGCCGACCGAAGAAGAAGAGGAAGAGCCCACCGAGGCCGAGGGCGACGCCACCGAGGATGAGGACGGCGGCACCGGCGCCGGCCAGACCTGGGAGGGCGGCGACCGCCTGATGGGCATGGACATCGAAGAAGCCGGCAGCACCGGCGGTGTCCTGATCGAGGGCGGCATCTCCGACATCAGCACCCTCAGCCCGATCATGAGCAACGACACCGCCAGCTCCAACGTCCAGAACCACATCTTCGAGGCGTTGGTCGAACCGAACCCGCAGACCCTCGAGCCGGTCGGGCAACTGGCCGAGTCCTGGTCAGTCTCCGAGGACGGCCTGACCTGGACCTTCAACCTGCGCGAAGGCGTCACCTGGCACGACGGCGAGCCGTTCACCGCCGACGACGTCGTCTTCACCTACAACCTGCACATGACCGAGGAGACCAACTCGCCGCGCTTCTCGGACATGACCGGCAAGATCGAAAGTGTGGAAGCGGCCGACGACCTGACCGTGGTCTTCAAGGCCAAGCAGGTCAACCCGGACTTCCCGCTCGATATCTGCAACTACGGTATCGTCGCCGAGCACATCTGGGCGGACGTCGCCCCGGCCGATCATGCGGCTTCCGCGGGCGCGACCGGTGAGGACCCCGCGATGGTCGTTGGCACCGGCCCGTTCGTCTTCCAGGAGTGGCTGGTTGAAGACCGCGTGACGCTGGCTGCCAACCCCGACTACTGGGACGGCGCGCCGAACCTCGACAGCTACATCTACGTCAACGTCGCCGACCAGGCCACGCTGGTCCAGCAGCTGCAGACCGGCGAGGTCGACTACGGCGCCATCAATGAGGCCGCCGTCGTCGAATTCGAGGGCAGCGACGTCACGATCCATGAGTACCCGACGCTCACCTTCACCTTCTACGGCACGCAGCTCGACCCCGAGCGCTCGACGCTCTTCCAGGACGTCGAGGTGCGCAAGGCGCTGCTCTACGCGCTCGACCGCGAAGCCATGATCCAGGCGATCCGCTTCGGCTACGGCGAAGTCGCGATCGGCACCTTCCCGGTGCTCTCCTGGGCCTACAACCCGGACGGCATCAGGGAAGATCTGCGCTACGAGTACGATCCGGACCGCGCCCGCGAGCTACTGGACTCGGCCGGCTGGGTCGAGGGCAGCGACGGTGTGCGCGAGAAGGACGGCCAGCGGCTCGCCTTCACGATGTACACCAACGCCGGCAACACCGTGCGCGAGCAGTACCTGACGATCATGCAGGAGTACTGGCGCGAGATCGGCGTCGAGATGACCCCGCAGCTCGAGCCGTTCCCGGCGCTCGTCGAGCGCATCACCGAAACGTTCGACTTCGAGTGCTTCCTGATCGGCTTCAACTGGAGCGTTCCGCCGGACCAGTCGCCGATGTGGCACACCGACTCCTATCCGCTGGGCTTCAACATCGTCAAGTACTCCAACCCGGAGGTTGACGCGCTGCTCGAAGAAGCGCTCAGCGAGCTGGATCAGGACCGCCGCATCGAGCTGTACACCGAGATGCAGAATCTGGTCCTGGACGACCTGCCGATGGCCGTCCTGGACTTCCCGCAGGGCATCATGGGCGTCAACGCACGCGCTCATAATGTCTTCCCGAACAACGTCAACCGGACGTTCAACTCCGAGACCTGGTGGATCGAGTCCTAACCTGGTCACCCCAGGGGCGCCGCGAAGTCGCGGCGCCCCTGCTCCTATTGCCCCAATGTCGCAGCGACGCGAATCCGGGGTAAACTGACTCAGATGCCCTGAACCAACGATGTCTCAGGCGACAGTCGCAACGACCGCGAACCCGCTTCGCTTTGGCCTGATCGTGCGAACCAGAAGGGATCAAGAGGGCAGCAGTCATGACAAGGTATGTCGCCAGGAGACTCCTGCAAGTCATTCCATTGCTCATTGGTATTACGCTTATCACCTTTCTTCTCGCGAATGCCGTTCCGGGCAGCCCGGTCTCGAACCTCGAATTCAACCCCCGCACGAGTCAAGAAGACATCGATCGCATCAAGGAGAGCCTCGGGCTCAACGACCCGCTGCACGTGCGCTACTTCACCTGGCTGGGGAACCTGGTTCAGGGCGACCTGGGTATCTCGATGAAGACCTACCGCCCGGTGCGCGACACGATCATCGAGAAGATGCCGAACACGATTTTGCTGACCGGTACGGCGCTGGTGCTGGCGCTGATCTTCTCGATCCCGGTCGGCGTCTACAGCGCGGTCAAGCGCAACTCCGCGTTCGACAATGCGGCCACGGCTGGCTCGGTGGCGGGCTTCTCGATGCCCACCTTCTGGCTTGGGCTGATGGTCGTGCTCTTGTTCGCCGTGAAATTCAGGGAATGGGGGTTGCCCGCGTTACCCGCGGGCGGCACTCATGATCTGCGCACCGGAGGCGGCTTCTGGGACCGCATCGAACACCTGATCCTGCCCGCCGGAACGCTCGCCTTCGTCCAGACCGCTGCCTGGACGCGCTATATCCGCTCGCAGATGATCGAAGTACTCAACCAGGACTACATCCGCACGGCGAAGGCGAAGGGCTTGAAGGACTACATCGTCATCTTCCGGCACGGCCTGCGCAACGGCGTCCTGCCGCTGGTGACCCTGCTCGGCATCGCGATCCCGGACCTGGCCGGCGGCTCGCTGATCATCGAGCAGATCTTCAACTACAACGGCATTGGGTTGCTAGCCTTCAACGCCGCCGTCAATAAGGACTACACCCTGGTGATGGGCGTCGTCGTGGTGCTCTCGACCCTGGTCATCCTCGGCAACTTGATCGCCGACGTCTGCTACGCGGTACTCGACCCGCGCATCAGGCTGAATTAACCGCTGGTCGACGGAAAGGACGCAATCTACGATGAGCGAAGTCTCCCGCAGCGAAGCCGTCGGCCAGGCGCAAGACGTACGCGAGGTCACCTCACCACGCGCAGCGGCACTCGGCCAGCAGGTCAAGAGCCGCACCTACCTGCAGATGGCGATGCGCCGCTTCCGGCGCAACAAACTGGCCATGATGGGCCTGGCAGTGCTGATCTTCATGATCCTGGTGGCGCTCGGCGCCGACCTCATCGCCGAGTATGTCACCCATGCCCGGCCGCACGAGCAGTCGCTGCTCGACGCCTACGCCGGCATCGGCGAGAACGGCTTCCTCCTCGGCGCCGACAACCTGGGCCGCGACACGGCCACCCGGCTGGTCTACGGCGCGCGCGTGAGCCTCGGCGTGGCCGGCCTGGCGATCATCTTCGCCGTCACCATCGGCGCCACCGTCGGGTTGACCGCCGGCTTCTATGGCGGCTGGGTCGATAGCGTGTTGATGCGCTTCGTCGACATTATGCTCTCGATCCCGGTGCTCTTCCTGCTGCTGCTAATCACGACGCTCTGGCGCGTCGGCCCGGTACTGCTGGCGCTCGTGATTGCCGGCGTCTCCTGGGTGACGCTCTCGCGACTGGTGCGCGGCGAGGTCATCGCCGTCAAGAACCGTGAGTACGTGGAAGCAGCGCGCGTCATCGGCGTGCGGGATTTCCGGATCATCTGGCGCCACATCCTGCCGAACGTCGCCCCGGTGATGATCGTCTGGGCGTCGCTGACCGTCCCGGCGCTGATCCTGGTCGAAGCGTCGCTCAGCTTCCTGGGCCTGGGCGTGCAGCCGCCGACGCCCTCGTGGGGCAACATGCTCTCCGGCGCGCGCACCTTCTGGGCGCACTCGACGATCCTGGTGATCCTGCCCGGTCTGGCGATCTACATCACCGTCTTCGCCATCAACCTGATGGGCAACGGCCTCCGCGACGCCCTCGACCCGCGGGTTACCGATTAGGGAAGACGGAACAGGGAACGATAGGCTTCGGGACTGAGTGTCCTCGCCGTTCCCAAAGCAACCAAAGACGAAGCCGGCCGGGTTGTCCGGCCGGCTTCGCTCGTTTCTTGTCTTTCCTTCTTGCCTACGCCGAGAGTTCCGAGGTGCAGTGGGGGCAGCGGACGGCGGCGAGAGGGATGGTCGAGGCGCAGAACGGGCAGGGCTTCGTGTCTACCGGAGCCTCCTCTTCCCGGCGCAGCTGGTTGTACCCCTTGATCACGATGAAGAGGATCAAGGCGATCAGCAGGAAGTTCACGAGTACGGTCAGGAAATTGCCGTAGCGCACCTCGGCGCCACCGACTTCGAACGAGAGATTGGCGAACGTATCATCGCTGACGATCGCGCCGATGATCGGCATGAAGATATCGTCGACAAGTGAGGTCACGACGGCGGCGAACGCGACGCCGAGCACGAAGGCCACGGCCAGCTGAATCAGATTGCCGCCGATCGCAAACTCTTTGAATTCCTCCCACAGGTCACGCATGATCAATGCCCTTCCCCACGGTGCCGGCTACGGCCGGACCTCGGCACACTCCTTTGCCAGAACACCGCTGTGTACGTTCATCATAGGAGACATTCCGAGCGCGTCAATAAGCCACTCGATCGTATAGGCAGGCCAGCGGCGCTCTTCAGCGGCAGGGCGGGCGCCGATCACCACGTCGGTGATGCCCGCCAGCAGAATCGCCGTGCAGCACATCGGGCACGGCTCGTAGGTGGTGTAGAGCGTGCAACCGCTCAGGTCAACCGTGCCCAGCGCCGCGCCCGCCTCGCGTAGGGCCACGGTCTCAGCGTGTGCCGTCACGTCGTGTTCGGTCTCGACCAGGTTACGGCCGCGGGCGATCACCTCACCGTCGCGGACGATGATCGAGCCGACGCCGCTGTTGCCCTCCTGGACGGACCGGACGGCCTCTTCGAGCGCGATACGCATCATCGCCTCGTGGTCGATGCCACTCATGCCTGTCTCCTTTCCTGGTTCGGGCCGATTGTAAGCCGATTGAAGCAAACCCGGTGCGCCAGTAAGCCATGACAACCGCCAGAGGAAACGGGTGGGGATCCCGCTACGCCTTCTTCGGGATCACCTGGCCGCACATTGGAACCACGTCTGTATGCGGTCACAGGAATGGTGATGCTCTCCACCATTCACGCATCAAGATATGGGTTCGAAACAGGAACTCACACCGCCCCCTGGTGACGTCCCTACAGGGGGTTTGACCGTGGCTTCTATTGAGCGATGCGACGCTCTTCGGAGCTGCCAACGCCCTAGCTCGGTGCAAGTCGGTCTAGTTCACTTGCAGCGACGGTTGGCGCAGCGGATGGACCCAGGAGCCCCCGGTGGGCCGGCACTCGATCGTCTGGTTGAATGTGCGGTACTCGTCGGCGGTCGGGATGCGCTCGGGGAAGAGTGTGTGATCCAGCTCCATGCGGAAGGCGCCGACGTCATCGGCAACGGCCTTGCCGACGATCGGCTTGTCGCCGGTCGTCAGGCGGCACTCGACCTCGCGTCCGGCGGAAGCAGCGCCGCGCGTGCCGATCATCTCGGCGCGTACCGGGCCCTCGACGGTGTAGACCATAGAAAGCTGCAGGACGCGATCGTCGAGCCGGGCGCCACCACCACAGGCGGCGAGCAGGAGAGCAAGCAGGGCGACGGGCAAGACGAGTCGCCGCGCGTGAAGCTTCATCGGTCCAGGCGCAATCCAGAACCCCGATCTGTAGCGAGCATGTACAATCCGGCGGCTCTCTACGGAGCCGGCGGGTTAGCGCTGTCAGGATCTTACGTGGGACCGAACAAGAGATTCCAGAATCTAGGCGCGAACCTGGCGCTGCTCGGAGTAGCCGCCATCTGGGGCATGAACTTCGTCGCGATGAAGCACCTGATCGGGCAGGTCGGGGCGCTCAAGATGCTGCTGCTGCGCGTCTTTTTCGCCGCGATGATCTTCGCGCTGGTGCTCGTCGTGCGCCGCGGGCTGATCCCACGTTTCGAGCGGGCCGAGTGGCGACTGCTGATTCTGGTGGGCCTCTCCGGCGTCATCTCCAACCAGCTCTTCGTCAGCATCGGCACGAGCTACCTGAGCGCGGCCGTCGCCAGCATGCTAGCGACCAGCACGCCGATCTTCATGGCGATCCTGAGCCGCTTCGTGCTCAAGGAGCGCCTGACCGAGCGCAAGATCGCCGGCATCATCACCGCCTTTGGCGGCTTCCTGATCGTGCTGCTGTTCGGCTCGGGAGAGGCCGACTTCTCAGTCACGAATGCCATCGGCGTGCTCATCACGCTACTGGCCCCATTGAGCTGGACGATCTCGACCCTGCTCTCCACGCGCCTGATGATGCGCTACGACCCGACGGCGATCACCGGCCTCTCGACGGTCATCGCCAGCGCCGTGCTCTTGCCGGTGCTGGTCGCCCAGCTCTCGCTGCTGAACGATATGGCAAGCTTCGGCGCGTCCGAGTGGGCGGCGGTATTCGTCAGCAGCGTGCTCTCGATCGTCGTTGCCTACACGGTATGGTACCGGGCACTGCGCAGACTTGAACCAACGCAAATTGCCGTCTACGTGTATCTTGTGCCCTTTTTTGGGGTAGTCTTTGCATGGCTACTGCTGGACGAAACGATCACACCCTTCGTCGTGCTGGGAGGAGCGACGATCCTTGCCGGAGTCATCGTCACCAATTCCAGCCGTCGCCCGGCGACGGTCCCGATCGATGGCGAACTGCCGGCAGCTACCCCGGTGGATTCTGACTGATACGCGCCCGAGCGTGCGGGGAGGTTCCCACTCATGAGTGTCGAAAGTGCGCCGACGACGTTGCCTCGCGATCAGGTCCCGGTTGAAGAGCGCTGGGACATCGAAAGCGTTTTCCCGACCATCGAAGCCTGGGATGCCGAGTTCGAGCGACTGGAGGCCCTGCTCCCCGAGATCGAGTCAGCGCGCGGCACGCTGAACGCGTCCGGCGACGCGCTGCTGGCCGCGCTCCAGCGCCGGGACGACATCCTGCGCGATGTCGACAAACTCGCAACCTATGCTTTCCTGCGCCAGTCGGAGGATTCCACCAACCAGGCCTTCGGCGAGCTGGCCGACCGCGCCGCCTCGATCTGGGCGCGCGCCCAGGCTGCCGCCGCTTATGTCGAGCCGGAGATCCTGGCGATCCCGAAGGAGACGATCGACAGGTTCGTCGCGGATGTCGAGGGTCTGGAAGCCTATCGGCACTACTTCGATGTCATCAACCTGCGCCGCGAGCACACCCGCTCGGCCGAGGTCGAGGAACTGCTGGCGCGCACGACCGAGCTGACGCGCGGTTTCGCCAGCATCCACAATGCCCTGGAGAACGCCGACCTGGATCTCGGGACGATCACCGACGAGCACGGCGTGGAGCGGCAGCTCAGCCACGGTAACCTGCAGGTCTACCTGAGCAGCCAGGACCGCCGGGTGCGCGAGGAGGCCTGGAAGACCGCTGCCGATGCCTACTTGAGCGTGCGCAACTCGATGGCCCAGTCCCTGGCCGGATCGTTCAAGAGCGATGTCTTCTACGCTCGCGCGCGGCGCTACGACACGGCGCTCCAGGCGGCACTGGCGCCGGTCAACGTGCCCGAAGAGGTCTTCTTCAACCTGCTCGACACCGTCAAGCGCAACCTGCCGACCTGGCACCGCTATTTCCGGATTCGCCGGCGCATCCTGGGCGTCGACCAGCTGCACGAGTGGGACATCACCGCGCCGCTGGTCAAGGAGACGACCACGATTCCCTGGGAGCGCGGCATCCAGATGATCCTCGACTCGCTGGAGCCGCTCGGTGAGGAGTACGTCAGCATCTTGCGCGAGGGCGCCGAGCAGCGCTGGGTGGACCGTTGCGCCAACATCGGCAAGCACGGCGGCGCCTTCAGCGGCGGCGCACCGGGAACCCCGCCCTTCATCAGCATGACCTACAGCGACGACTTCCAGAGCGTCAGCACCCTGACCCACGAGTTCGGCCACTCGATGCACTCCTACTACACCTGGGAGACGCAGCCCTACGTCTACACCGACTACGGCATGATGGTCGCCGAGACGGCCTCGAACATGCACCAGGCGCTGCTCGGCAAGAAACTGCTCAACGAGGTCGATGATCCCAACTTCCTGATCGAGATCATCGAAGAGCGCATGGCCAATCACATGCGCTACTTCTTCACGATGCCGATCCTGGCGCGCTTCGAGCTGGAGTGCCATACGCACATTGAGCGCGGCGGAGCCTTGAGCGCGGCGAGCATGAGCGAGTTGCTGGCCGACATCTACGAGGAGTCCTACGGCGGCGCGGTCGTGGTCGACCGCGAGCGCATGGGTATCACCTGGGCGCGCTTCCCGCACCTCTTCGCGGCCTACTACGTCTTCAATTACGCGATCGGCATCGCGGCGGCGGCCGAGCTCTCGAACCAGGTGCTGGCTGAGGGCGAGCCGGCGGCGGAGCGCTACCTCGACTTCCTGCGCGCCGGGGACTCCAAGTATCAGATCGACGCGCTGCGCGACGCCGGGGTGGACATGACCGACCCGGCCCCGGTCCAGGCCGCCTTCGACCTGCTCGCCAGCTACGTCGACCGCCTGGACGAGCTGACGCAATAGGCGGCGCACCGGTCAGCGCTCGCGCTTGAAGGCAGTCATCGTCGGGACGTCGTCCGGGAAGTAGTAGACGATGCGGAAACGCGCGTCGTCGACGAAGGGCTCGGAGGACAGCCGGAAGCTGAAGCTCTGCCCCGCCCGCGTGCGCAGGGCCAGCGGCAGCAGGGCACGGGCGGCGCTGACGACGGCCGGCCGGTCCATGGTCACCTGCCAGTAGCGCTCGAAGAGCGGGATCGCGCGCATCTCGGCGATCACCTCGCGCGCCCAGGGCTCATCGCGAAAGCGTTGCATCTCATAGCGGAAGGCTAGCACCAGCGCCGCCAGGAAGTGCTCCGGATCGGCGACCATCTCGCCGAGGATCGACTCCGGCTCGAACCAGACGGCCAGAATCGAGCGCTCCTGCAGTTCCCGGTAGATCGGATCGTCCGGACCGCGCCCGAGCAGCTGCTCCAGGGCGGCATTCCAGGCCACCAGCCGATGGCGGCAGTCCAGCGCGTAGGCCGGGAAGGGGAAGGCCGCGATCTGCGGCCCGGCAAGCTCGCGCGCCCACTGCCGCTCGCGCTCGTCCGGAGGGTTGGTCGGCACGGTGTAGCCGAAGAGCTGCATGACCTCCTGGCGGACGTTGTAGCTGGCCTCGAGAGCTGTCAGGATGCGGTCCAGCGTGGCGCGCGCGGGCTGCGCCACGCGGCCAGACTCCAGGCGCTGGAGGTAGCCGGTGCCCAGGCCGGCCTCCAGCTCGACCCACAGCTGGGTGCGCCCCGCCT
>DATGQR010000502.1:0-3048 GCA_035304105.1 Thermomicrobiales bacterium
GTCTTCGTCGGGCTGTTCGCGCTGGCCCGTTTCTGGCTGGCGCTGGCCGCGCTGGACACCGGCAGCAACTTCGGCGGCATGGGCTCCAGCCGCGAGGTGGCCTTCGCCGCGCTGGTCGAGCCCGCCTTGCTGCTGGTCATCTTCGCCGTCGCCCTGCCGGCCGGCTCGACATCGCTCACCGCGCTCGTCGGCTCGGGTTGGCCGGGCGCCAGCGAGATCGTCGCCTTCCTGGCGCTGATGATCGTGGCGATTGCCGAGACGGGCCGCATCCCGGTCGACAACCCGGACACCCACCTGGAGCTGACGATGATCCACGAGGGCATGCTGCTGGAGTACAGCGGCCGCCCGCTCGGCGTGCTTCACTGGGCATCCCAGATCAAGCAGCTGGCCATCCTCTCGCTGATCGCCGCGCTCTTCCTGCCCTGGGGGCTGGCGGATCCGGCGTCGCTCGGCGTGGCCGGGATCGCGCTGGGCGTGGCGACCTGGGGCGTCAAGATCGCGGCGCTCGGGCTGCTGCTCGGCATGATCGAGACGGCCTTCGCCAAGCTGAGGATCTTCCGCGCGCCGGATCTGATCGGCGTCGCCAGCGTACTCGGCGTGCTGGCGGTCATGGCGACCTTCGTGGTGGGACCGTAGCGCGATGAGTGATCTGATCTCGATCTCGCAGGCATCGACGGTGATCGACGTCACGGCCCTGGGGCTGCTGGCGCTGGGCTTGCTGAGTGTGCTGGTCAAGCGGCTGGAGGCGGCCATCGTCCTGCTGGCCGGGCAGGGGATCCTGCTCGGCGTCGCGTCGGGGGCGGCCGCGCTCTCCGACATGGGCTGGCGCTCCTGGGCGGCCTTCGCGGTGGCCGTGGCCGTCAAGGTGGTGGCGATTCCCCTGATCCTCTGGGTCGTGCTGGGGCGCCTGCCGGTCCACCACGACCACGATGTCGAGTCGGTCGTGCCGGTCAAGCTGGCCTTCCCGATGGCGATCGCGCTCGTGGCCGGCGCCTACTGGGTGATCGAGCCGGTAGGCGCGGCGCACATCGGCCCGCACGGCTTCGATGCGCCCAACGCCCTGCCCGGCGCGTTGGGCCTCTTGATGATCGGCATCTTCTTGATGGCCACCCGCAAACGCGCCCTGACCCAGGTGATCGGCCTGGTGACAATGGAGAACGCGATTTTCCTGGCAGCCGTCGCGGCCACCCACGGCCTGCCGCTGGCGGTCGAGTTCGGCATCGCCATGGACGTGCTGACCGGCGTCGCGCTGATGGCGCTGGTGACCCACGAGATCGGCCGCCTGCTGGCGACCACCGACATCGACCGCCTGAGAACGCTGCGAGGCTAACCCGATGCTCTTGCTCGCCCTGCTGATCGCCCCGCTGCTCGTCGCCATCCCCTGCCGGCTGCTCTACCGTCGCCAGCCGCTGATCGAGCGGCTCAACGTGGCCGGCGCGCTCCTGACGGCGCTCCTCGCCGGGGCGGTCGTCGTCGATGTGGCATCCAACGGCCCGCAGGACGACCCGATCGGCCTGTTCTACGTCGACGCGCTCTCGGCGGTGCTGATTGGCACGGTCGCCACCGTCGGGCTGGCAGCCGCGCTAGTCTCGGTCGGCTACCTGCGGCGCGACCTGCGGGCCGGGCATTTGCTGGATGGCCGCAAGGACCTGGGCTGGTACTACTTCGGCTTCCACATCTTCATCTGGACGATGCTGGCGACGGTCTCGGTCGCCAACCTGGGCCTGCTCTGGGTCGGCATCGAGGCGACGACGCTGGCCTCGGCGCTGCTGGTCGGCTTCTACCGCACCAAAGCCGCGCTCGAAGCGGCCTGGAAGTACATCATCCTCTGCACCGTCGGCATTACCTTCGCGCTCTTCGGCGTCCTGCTCACCTATTACGCGGCCGTGCAGGCGAGCGGCGACGGCGCGAGCCTGGAGTGGACGGCGCTCAGCGCCAACGCCGCCCTGCTCGACCCCGCGCTGATGAAGCTGGCCTTCGTCTTCATCCTGATCGGCTTCGGCACCAAGGCGGGCTTCGCGCCGCTGCATACCTGGCTGGCCGATGCCCACTCGCAGGCGCCCTCGCCGATTAGCGGCGTGCTGTCCGGCGTGCTGCTGGCCTGCGCGCTCTATGCCATCCTGCGCTTCCAGGCGCTGACCGCCGCCGCGACCGGCACGGATTTCGCCAGCAACCTGCTCCTGGCCTTCGGCGTCTTCTCGGTCGCCGTCGCCTTGCCCTTCATCGTCATCCAGCGCGATCTCAAGCGCCTGCTGGCCTACTCCAGCGTCGAGCACATCGGCCTGATGGCGGTCGCCTTCGGGATCGGCGGGCCGCTCGGCATGGCCGCCGGGCTGCTTCACCTGGTCAACCACGCGCTGACCAAGGCGCTGCTCTTCTTCGTGGCCGGCGACATCGCCCAGCGCTTCGGCACGCGCCGGATTAGCGCGCTGCGCGGCGTCGTGCGGATTGCGCCACTGGCCGGCTGGCTGTTGCTAGCCGGCATCCTGGCGATCGCCGGCATGCCGCCCTTCAGCATCTTCGTCTCCGAGATCGCCATCGCCAGCGCCGGCTTCGCGGGCAGCCGCGAGGCGCTGATTGCCTCCGCGCTGGTCGTGGTCCTGCTCGGCCTAATCTTCGCCGGACTGCTGGCCCAGGGGCTGCGGGTCGTCTACGGCGCGCCGCCGGCCGAGGATGTCGCGGCCAGCCACGGCGGCTCGCCCCGCCGCGTTTGGCGCGAGGATCTGCTCTGGATCGCGGCCGTTGCTCCGCTGGCGCTGGCCGTCCTGCTGCTCGGCCTGCATGTGCCTGGCCCGGTCACCGACCTCTTCGACGACGTCAGCGCCACGCTCCAACCGCTCGCGACGACGGCCAGTCGGTAGCCCGGCATGATGGACAGGGAACAGATGAACGCGGACACCCAGGCGACGACCCGACCACCTGCCCCGGCAGACCGGCATGTGACGGTCGACCTCGATCAGCTCCCGGCCGCCACGGCCGCCGTCGTCAGCGAGCTGGACGCCCGGCTGGCCTTGATGGTCGGTGAGGATGACCGGTCCGGCTCCGGCA
>DATGQR010000503.1:0-19169 GCA_035304105.1 Thermomicrobiales bacterium
CCGGCCGCGCCCGACACCGAGTCGGCCACCAGCATCGCACCGTGCGCGCGCACCACCTCGCCGACCTCCTTCATCGGGTTGAGCACGCCGGTCGACGTCTCGTTGTGCACCAGCTGGACCATCTTGGCTTCTGGGTGCTCGCGCAGCGCCGCCGCGATCTGCTCGGGATCCACCGGCTTGCCCCACTCGGAGTCCAGCCGCACGACGTTGAGCCCGAAGCGCTCGGCCACCGTCACGAAGCGCACGCCGAAGTTGCCGTTGACCGCCGCGATCACCGTGTCGCCCGGCGACGTCAGGTTGACGATCGATGCCTCCCAGCCCGTTGAGCCAGTACCGGCGACGACGTAGACGTCGTCTTGCGTGTTGAAGATGCGCTTGAGCGCCGCCAGCAGCCCTTCGAACATCTCCGCGAACTCCTGGCTGCGGTGCGGGATGATCGGGCGGCTCATCGCCTCGATGACTTCGGGCGGTACCGGCGTCGGGCCGGGGATTCTCAAATTCGTCGGATCGGACAGGACCATGCCTCAACTCCTGGAATCTAGCGAGGTCAGCTCTATCAGCTCGATCTCAATCTCATCGTCGACCACCACCATTGCATATGTGTGCGCCGGAGCCCAGCGCTTCTGCGTTGCCGAACCGGGATTGACCATCAACAGTCCCTCGCGGCGCGCATTGTCCGGCCAGTGACTATGACCGTAGAAGACGCAGTCCACCTTTCCTTTCATTTCGCTCAACGCCAGCTGCTTGGCCGTCATCCGTCCGCCGCCGTCGTGGCCGTGCAGCATCCCGAAGCGCCAGCGGCCGATCTCGAAGAAGTGCGCCCGCGGCAGCATCGCCACCAGTTCGGCCGAATCGTTGTTGCCATGGACCCCGCGCACCGGCCCGATCTCCTGCAGGCGCTCCAGCACCGGCAGCGCGCTGAAGTCGCCCAGATGCAGGATCAGGTCACACGTCTCGAAGGCGCGCAGCATCTGGGCCGGCAGGTTCACCGGCCGGCGGTTGGGCCGATGCGTATCGGCCACCAGACCGAGCCGCATCGGCGGCTCGAAGCGCTCAAACTCTTGCAACGAGCTCCGCGTTCTCGAAGATCTCGGCGATCGCCTTGCGCTCCTCCGCCGACGCCGGGCGCTGCGGCGGGCGCGGGTCGCTCGTCTCCAACCCGATCAGTTCCATCGCGGCCTTGAGCCCGGCGATCCCGAAACGCGTCGTAACCGCGGCGTTCGGCGCCAGCAGGCGGTGCTGGAGCGCGCGGGCCTCGTCGTGCTTGCCCTCGTGGAACAGTCGGTACAGCTCGGCGCACTCGCGTGGCGCCACGTTCCCCAGCGCCACGATGCCGCCCTTGGCGCCAACGCACAGCGCCGGGTACAGGAAGCTCGCTGACCCGGCCAGCACCGAGAAATTCTCGTCGCTGTACGCCACCATCTCGGCCAGCTTCGGCGCGCTTCCGGCGCTGTCCTTGACGCCAGCGATGTTCGGGTGGCGCGACAGCTCGGCGACGATGTCGGTCCCCAGGTCGACGCCCGTGTAGGCGGTCATGATGTAGATGAGGATCGGGATCGGCGACGCCTCAGCCACCGCCTGGTAGTGGTTCAGGTAGGCTTGGCGGTCGTAGCGCGGCCGATAGTAGTGCGGCGTCACGATCAGCGCGTAGTCGACGCCCAGCTCAGCCGCCCGGCGCGTCAGCTGGATCGTTGAGCGCGTCGATTCCGCGCCCGTCCCGGCCAGCACCGTCTTGCGGCCGTCGATCGCCGCGGCGCCGGCCTCGATCACCCGCAGCCGCTCGTCGAAATCCAGTGCCGCGAACTCACCATTCGAGCCAAGCAGCACGATGCCGTCCAGCGGCGAGCTGCAATACCAGTCCAGATTCTTCGCCCAGCGCTCGAGGTCGAGCTCGCCGTCGCTGTCGAACAGCGTCGCGACCGGCGCGAAGACGCCCTGTGGAGTGTTCGACATCAGCCTGCCTCCCCTTTCTGCCCGGCTGGAGCCAGGTCCATCTCCGATAGCGCGAATAGTAGTCCCGCCAGTATCCAGAATAGCGCCACCAGGTGAACGAAGCGAATATTGATGAAGTAGTGGTCCACCAGCCCGACGGTCAACGCCGCTGCCAGCGCCGCGCCCACTGCCAGGATAAGATCGTCGTCCGAGCGTCGAAACGCCCGCCAGCCGCGCATTGCGATCACCCCGACCAGGATCAGGAACGCGGCCAGCCCGACCAGGCCGGCCTGCTCGGCGATCAAGAAGTAGATGCTCGATACCCCGACACCGAATTCCGGGGACGGCGCGTCACCGAAGCCGATCCCGAACCAGGGATGCTCGCGGATGATCCGCAGTGCGTTCCCGTATTCATCCAGCCGCATGCGCGTGGCCGGGTCCTGCAGCCGCAGGCCGGCCTCGAACCTGGCGACGAAGCCGCCGCCCAGTCCTGCCACTAGTGCGGCGAGCGCGCCCAGCAAACCCAGCGGGACCAGCCAGCGCGCCCGGAACCAGACGATGATTCCCGCGCCGACCGCCGAGCCGACCCAGGCGCCCCGCGAGTAGGTCAGCAACACGCCTAGCCCGGTCAGCGCGATAGCCGCCCAGATCAGCACCACCGGCAGCGGCTTCTCGCGGCTGAACGCTAGCCCGACCGCCAGCACGAAACCCAGCATCAGCATCCCCCCAAAGGCGTTGGGGTCGATCCCGGTGCCGGTCAGCCGCATCGGATTGGCCGGGTTGTCCTCGATCCAGCGTACTACGCGTGTGTCCGGGTAGCCGTAGGGCACAAGTCGAAGCAGCATCCTGTGGGTGAATTCCACGCCGCCCGCGTAGAGCACCAGCCCCAGTGCCGCCGCCAGCGCCGTGCCGCCCACGATCCAGCCGGCCAGCCGGCTCGCCTCAGCCCGGCTCCGCACCAGCTGGACCGTTAGCCAGAACAGCGCCAGCGCCAACCCGAAGCGCGGGAATAGGCGTGTCAGCTCGGCCCCCGCGCCGAAGCGCGATCCGAGCGCGAAGACGAACACCAGATAGCCGCCGAAGAGCAGCCAGGCCACCACCGGCCCGCGCGCCACCAGGCGCTCGCGCCGGTCGATCAGGAGCACGGCCGCATAGCCCCCGACCAGCGCGAGGCCCAGCACCTCGAAGAGCGTCGGGCTCGCTCCGCCGGCCGACACCGGCAGCACAAAGAACGGCAGCATCGTCAGCGCGCCGATCAGCACCGCGAAGAGCAGCCAGAGCGAGCGCAGCCCGGCCAGCATCAACGGCGCCGCCAGCGCGATCACCAGCACCAGCACCGGATCGCCCCGTGCCGCCCCCCAGCCCGCCAGCACGCCCCCGGCAACCACCAGTGCGATCAGCAGCGCGGTCTTCGCGCGGTCGCCCGGCTGCCACCCGATCGGTTGTGTCCACTGTGGTGCGTGGCGTTGCAGGATCGGCACTTCCTTCGCTCAAACGGGCCGCCGCCCGGTAGCCTCCGCGTCTACAACCAGTGCTTCATCCGGAAGTATTGCAGCATGCCCAGGGAGAGTACGATCATCAGCGCGAGGATGATAACCGTCGAGTACCACTCGTCCTGATAGGGGAACGGCACGTTCATCCCAAAGAAGCCGCCGATCGCCGTCAAGGGCAACACGATCACCGAGAACACCGTCAGCGTCTTGATGATGTCGTTCATCCGCTGCGAGGTCAGCTTGTCGTGCGTGTCGCTCAACGCCGTCAGGATCTCCGACAGCTCCTCCAGCGAGTCCAGCGTGCGTCCGAGGTGGTCGCTGACGTCGCCCCAGTACTCGTCCAGTTCCTCGTCCAGGAACGGGAATGTCGTCACCTCGAGCCGGTGGAGCAGGGTGAGCTGTGGCCGCAGGATGCGCCGCAGCGAGATCAGGTCGCGCTGGACGATGGAAATCTCCTGAACGGTGTGGAGCGAACGCTCGTCGAAGATCATCTGCTCGATCTCGGCGACGCGCTCCTCCAGCCGCGGCACGATCGGCACGAGGTAATCCACCAGCCGGTCGACAACCTCGTAGAGCAGGTGGCCGGGTGTGGCGCGCAGCAGCTCAATGCTGATCTCATCCGACTCGAAGATCGAGTCGATCATCGTCACCAGCGGCCGCAGCCGGCCGTCGTGGAAGGTCATGAAGAGGTCGCGCCCCACGACGAAGTCGATCTCGGCGGCCTCGTTCATGCGCCGTTCTTTGTCGTGGATCGGGAACTTGAGCACGACGAACAGGTAGTCGTCGTAGATGTCGATCTTCGGGCGCTGGATGCGGCTCTTGAGGTCGTCAATTGTGAGCGGGTGGAGGTTGAAGTCGCGGCCCAGTTCTTCGATCTGCTCGCCGTTGGGGTTACGCACGTCGACCCAGCGCGTGCCGCCGTACTCGATCGAGCGGATGGTCTGGGGCGCCTGCCCAACGACCCCGCTGTCGCGACCGCCCTGGCGGCGGCCCCAGCGGTTTCGCCGGATCAGCGCGAGCGGTCGGCTTCGGCGAATCGTGTCGGACATCTCGCCGGCTCCTCGGTCGTGCGTCGCGTCGGTTGCCGGCCCGGGGCCGTGTGGCGGCGCCGGCAAGCGCCGTTCCCACCCGAAGTATAAGGCGCGTCCGCCCCTCAGGCCTTGAGGACGATCAACTCCCGCTGCGGCGGCGCCAGGAATTCGCAGCCGTCCTCCGTCACGACGACATCCTCTTCGAGGTTCACGCGCCCGTAACCCGGCACGCTGACGCCGATCTCCAGCGTGTAGACCTCGCCCTTCTCGATCCGACCGTAGGGCCGCTCGCCGTAGCGCTCCCAGCGTGGTCCCAGCAGCGTGCCGCCGTCGTGGCAGGCGCGCCCCAGCTGATGGCCCAGCGCGAACTGCCACTCCTCCATGCCCTCGCGCTCGAAGATCTCGCGCGCCACGGCGTCGATTTCCCAGCCCTGAACGCCCGGCTTGATAGCCGCCGCGGCGCTCTGGATCGCCTCATCGACGATCTTGAAGTGGCGCACTACCTCGGCCGGCGGCTCGCTCTCGCCCGGCCCAAGCACGTAGTAGGTGCGCTGCATGTCGGAGCTGTACTCGTCCTCGTTCACACCGAAATCGATCGAAACCAGCTGCCCCGGCTGCACCGCAATGTCCGTTGGCCCCACGTGTCCAATCGGCGAATCCGGCCCCACGGTCACCGACGGGCAATAGTCCCAGTCCCACGACGAGCTGACGCGGCGCTCTTCGAGCTGGCCGTGCATGAAGTCGCTGATGTCCTTCTCGGTGACGCCCGGGCGGATGAAGCGCTCCGTCGCCTCCCAGATGCGCTCGGTCGTCTGGACCGCCTTGCGGATGCGCGCCAGCTCGGTCGGTGACTTGCGGCCGCGAACCTTGCGCGGGATGTCGCCGGCCTCGACCAGACGCTCTGCATACGGCGTGCCCTCCAGAATGTCGAGCAGCAGCAGGTACATCCCGTGGCTCAGGCCGTCGGCGATGTTGTCGTCCTTCGAATAATTGAGTGCGATGGCGTTCGGGTCACGCTTCGCGATTTCGTCACGCAGCGTCTGGCTGATGCCCTCAACGTAGCCGACCACGTTGTCCCAGGCGCCGGTCTGCTTGACATTCTCGACATCGCCGGTGCCGACGATCGCCACGTGATCGCCGTTCCGAGAGATCAGAAACGCCGACTCCCAGGTAACGCTGGTCCCGACCACCAGCGGCATGCTGGGGTCGCCCATCGTGTCGCTTTCGCGCGCCAGCAGCATCCACAGGTCAACATCCTGCTCGTTCAGGATCTCGACCGCCTGCGCCAGCTTCTCGCGCACCAGGTTACCGACTTGCCCCTCGCTCATCGCCCTCTCATCCTTCCCCCGACCGGATGGCGCGTCCGAGATTCGACGACGACCGGGAGTCCCCGCTCGGCGCTCACCCGCGCCGCCCCAGGTTCACGACGGTGTCTCCAGAATTGACAACCGGGTTCTCGGCGTGGAAGACGACGATGGAGTCGAACGGCGCGCGCACCGTCTCGATGATCTCGAAGGTCGCCGGCGAGTAGATGTAGCCTAGCTCCTGCGTCTCCCACACCTGCTGCCCCGGCCGCGCCGTGGCCACAAATACGCCGCCCCGCGTCGCCGTCAGCCGCGTCAGGTGATTGCGGATGACCACCTGGCGCCCCGGTCCGATCACATCGCCACGGATGAACCCGTAGCGCACCAGCACGTTGGTGATGCCCATCACCCCGGCCTGAATCGACGCGCCCTCGAAGCGGGAAAAACCGCCCAGCTCCGGAGTGATCGCCGGGATGCCGTCGGCCACGGCGACATTGCGTAGCTTGCCGGAGAAGCGCGACCGCTCCCACTCATCGTCGCGCTCTTCCATCACCAGAAACTCGGTCCCGAAGCTGCGCGCCAGTTCCTCGCTGCGCGCGTCGCCCTCCCCGAAGACGGTGTGCGGGACCATCGTCGAATAGCCGGTGTGCAGGTCGATCAACAGGTCTGCTCCGGCCACCGCCTGGGTGTAGATGACGTGCGCCATGCGCTCGGAGATCGAGCCGTCCGGCCGCCCGGGCCACACCCGGTTCATGTCCTCGCCATCCACCAGCGTGCGCCGGTCGCGCATCCGAAAGCCGATGACGTTGGCCACCGGCACGGCCACGATCTGGCCGCTGACTTCAGCCGGGTCAAGGTCCAGGAGCACGCGCCGGAGTGATTCGAGTGGGTTGACTTCAATGCCGTGGACGGCCGCCTGAATATAGAGCCGCTTGCCGGGCTGCGCCCCATTGATGACCACCACCGGGATCTCGATCTGCGAGCCATCCGCCAGCGAGCCGACCTCCAGCGCGCCAAATGCTCGTTCCCCAGGCCTGGCAACCGCTGTCCCGATCCTCAGCTCGGACACGAAACCTCACCCCCTGCCTGCCGGCGCTAGCGCCGCATACGAATCACCTTGAACGCTTCGGCGTATTCGATGCCCTGGTCCTTGCCGCGCTCGCGGGCCCGATCGCGGATGCGCTCCTCGAGCGTCTCAGCCGTGCCCACCTGGCTCTTGTGCGCCTTGAGCGCGTCGATCTTCTTGTGAATCGTCGAGGAGATATCGATGAACTTGTCCGGCACTTCCGAGCCGTACAACCACAGCTCGGCCACCTTGTGGGGCTCGTAGCCTTCCTCCAGATGCTCCGGGAAATAGAGCGGGTCGCGCGCCGTGGGATATACCGCGTCGACCGTCGCCGTGCCCACCGCCCGGTGGTCCGGGTGCAGGGCGTAGGGGCGGAAAGGATCGTGGGTGATCACGATGTCGGGCCGGTGCTTGCGAATCATCCGCACAATCTTGCCGCGCAGTTCGAGGTCGGGCGTTAGCTCGCCGTCGCCGCCGCGCAGGAACTCGGTCGTTTGCACGCCCAGCCGGCGGCTGGCCTCCAGCTGCTCGGCCTCGCGGATGGCCGCCAACTCTTCGGAGGAGATATCGCGCCGGTCGGTGCCCTTGTCGCCGGAGGTGCAGACGACCAGCGTCACCTCGAAGCCTTCGTCAACGAAGCGGGCCAGCGTGCCCGCCGAGGAGAATTCCGCGTCGTCCGGGTGGGCCACGACGATCATGACCCGTGAATAGCCCTCTTCGACCCCCATCGCAGCCGCGTTGGCGGCTCTTGTCTCTGTCATGCTCCTGTAAGCGGCCTCTCGATAGTTCCAAACTGGGTCGCCGCGCGTTGATAGCGTAGCGTCCTTAACGCCCGGCACTATCGACGCTTTCGCCGTGTTCGTCAAGTGCGCCGCGTCGCCGCGTCCCGGACAAGCTACAATTCCCAGCCGGATTGGGGAGGGATGGCTATCGACAGCTACCGCATTTTGATGATCGCGCCAACATCATTCTTCGCCGACTATGGCTGCCACGTGCGCATCCTGGAGGAGATCCGCGCACTCCAGAAGCGCGGCCACATCGTCGAACTCTGCACCTACCACAATGGCCGCGACATCGAAGGCATCCCAATCCACCGCACGGTCGACATCCCCTGGCGCAAGCGCGTCGTCGTCGGCTCCTCGAAGCACAAGATGTATCTGGACGTAGCGCTCTTTGCGACTGCGCTACGACACGCACGCCGCTTCAAGCCAGACATCATCCACGCCCACCTCCACGAGGGCGCGCTGATCGGCGCATTCGCCGGGAAGCTGGCCGGCGCGCCGGTCGTCTTCGACTACCAGGGCTCGCTGACCGAGGAGATGATGGACCACGGCTTCATCCCTCGCTCGGGCCTGAGGGCGCGCTTGTTCCGGAAGCTCGAGAGCGTCATCGACCGCCTGCCGGACGTGATTCTCCCGAGCAGCCGCGCCGCCGAGACGCATCTTCGCGGGCGCCACGCGCGCCTACCCGACGTCCGAACCATCTCAGACGCCGTCGATCTCGACCGCTTCGACCCCGAGCGCTGGGCTTCCGCGCGCCAGGCGGAGCGCGCCCGGCTGGGCATCCCGCCCGACGCGCCGGTCGTCGTCTACCTCGGCTTGCTCGCCGACTACCAGGGCACCCCGGCGTTGATCGAAGCCGCCTCGCAGCTGCTGGAGCGCCGCCGCGACGCCTACGTCGTCATCGCCGGATACCCCGGCGTCGGCCGACACGCCGCGATGGCCGCCCGCCTGCCGCACAGCGAGCGCATCCTCTTCCCCGGCCGCATCCCCTACGAGGATGCCCCGGCGCTCCTCTCGATCGGCGACGCGGCCGCCGCGCCCAAGCGCTCGGCCACCGAGGCCAACGGCAAAATCCTCAATTACATGGCCATGCGCCTGCCGACGGTCTGCGTCGACAACACGGTCAACCGTGACCTGCTCGGCGACCTGGGCTACTACGTCCCACCGGACGACCCGGCCGCCCTGGCTCACCAGCTCCACCGCGCCCTCGACGCGCCCGAGCTGATGCGCGACGCCCTCCGGCAGCGGGTCACCGCGCGCTTCTCTTGGGATCGTCAGATTCGAGAGATCGAGCGCATTTATGCCGCGCTCCTCAGCGGCCTCCCGCTGGCCGCTCCGGCGCCGCGCCCCTCGCCCGCCGACTCCCTCGGCTCCGACGACTAAATCCTGGCCCGCAAACGAATATCGGGCGGAACCGGGTTCCGCCCGCAATTGAGTTCCGGTTGACTACCAGCTATTCCGCGGCCGACGTCATCCGCAGCACGACCTCGGCGACTTCCTCTCGCGGGTGCTCGGTCTGCTCCTGGGTGCGGAGATCCTTGATCGCCACCACGCCGCGCTCGATCTCGTCCGGCCCGAGCACCGCCGCCAGCGGAATGCCCTTGGCGTCGGCATAGGCGAACTGCCGCCCCATATTGCGGCGCGGCTCCAGATACACCTCGGTGCGGATGCCCGCCCGGCGTAGCTCCGTGGCAAGTCGCAGCGACTCCCCGGAGTGCTCCTGGTCGAAGACCGTCACCAGCACCTGGGTGACCGAGGTGGCGTCGACCTGCCGCCCCTGCTCCTGTATGACCTCGAAGATGCGCTCGATACCCAGCGAGATACCGGTCGCGGGCAACTCCTGCTTCGAGAAGCGCCCGACCAGCCCGTCGTAGCGCCCGGCCCCGGCCAGCGAGCCGATGCTGACCTCCTTGTGGACCGCCTCGTAGACCGGCCCGGTGTAGTAGCCCATCCCGCGCGCCAGCGACAGGTCGAAGCGGTAGCGCTCCTCGGGCACTCCAGACGCTGCCAGCGCGTCGAACAGCTCGCTCAGATCCTTGAGCGCATCAGCCGCGCCGGGCGTGTCGCCGATCGTGGCGGCGACCTGGCTGAGCAGCTCACTCGGGCTGCCGGTCGCCCCCACAAGCTCGACGATCGCGCCGGCGCTCTTGTCGAACACGCCGCTCTCGCGCAACTCGGCGATCACGCCCTCGGCGCCGATCTTGTCCAGCTTGTCGATCGAGCGGTAGACCCCGCCGGCACGGTCCTCGTCCACCCCGGCGTAGCGCGCGATCGCCTCCAGTAGCTTGCGGTGATTGATGCGCACCTGGAACTCGCCGATCTCGATCGCCTCCAGACACTCGACCACGACGCTCACCACGTCGGCGTCGGCGAGCATCGAGGCCGACCCCACGATGTCGGCGTCACACTGCCAGAATTCGCGGAATCTCCCACGCTGCGGCCGGTCCGCCCGCCACACCGGGGCGATGTGATAGCGCTTGAAAGGGAAAGTTAGCTCATTTTGATGCAAAGCAACGAAGCGCGCCAGCGGAACCGTCAAGTCAAAGCGCAGACCAACCTCGCGTCCGCCATGATCCTGGAAGTGATAGATCAGCTTCTCGTCGTCGAGGTTGCCGGTCAGCGTCTCGAAGTATTCCAGCACCGGCGTCTCGATCGGCTCGAAACCGTGGCGCTCGAAGACTTCCCGAAACGTTTCCATCACGCGCCGCCGCAGGATCATCTGCGCCGGCAGGAAATCGCGCATGCCGCGCAGAACGCGAGGTTGAATCAACATCGGCCTCTTTCACGTGCGCCGTTCAGCCAGCCCTAAACCTACTTCGCAGCCCTCCGAAACGCCAGATCAGAACCACGCTCCCGCTACTTTCGGACCTCGTAGACCAGGTGACTCAGCTCGGGCACGATGAGCTGCTCCATCGCCAGCCGCACGGCGTTGGATGAGCCCGGCGTGGAGAACAGGACCCGCCCCCGAAACACGCCCGCCGTGGCCCGCGAGAGCATCGCCGCCGCCCCGATCTCGTTCCAGGAGAGCATCCGGAACAGCTCCCCGAAGCCGGGCAGCTCCTTCTCCAGCGCCGCAGCCAGCACGTCAAACGTCGTGTCGCGGCTCGCGATGCCCGTGCCTCCGTTGAACAGGATGGCGTCGATGTGCTCGTCGCTGGCGCACAGCTCGAGCTGCTCGCGAATCTGCTCCGGGTCATCCGGCACGATCGCGTAGTGCGCCACATCGTGTCCGGCTGCCTTCAGCAGCTCGATCATCAGCCGGCCACTACTGTCCGTCTCTTTCGTCCGCGTGTCGCTGACCGTGATCACCGCGCAGCCGACGCTGTCCGGCGCGGCCTCGCGATGCTCCTCAACCGACTGGCTCATGTGACCCTGGCTTCCATTCCGTTCGCAGTGCTCATCCTTGACCTGGCCGCTCGCCGCCTTCGCTCAGTTGGCGCACGGTCCGCTTCACGAGCAGCCCACGTGCCGAAAGCGCCATCCCACCGGCAACCAAGAGGCGGCCAGATCCGACTGGCTGACTGCTTCGCGGCTCGTCGCAGCCTATTGTCGCCGATATTGCCGGTCAGTCGATGATGACGTTTTCGATATGCCGGTAGCGCAGGACGGCGCCGCCATGATCGAGCGTGATCGCGACCAGATCCAGGCGCCAGAGGCGGTCGGCGTGATCGGGGTGCGCGGCGACGAAGTGCTCGGCCGCTTCGAGGATACGCTCGATCTGGCGCGCGTCGGCCGCCTCCTCCGCCCCGCCGTAGCGGTCGCCAGTGCGCTGCTTGACCTCGACGAGGACGAGGACGTCACCGTCCAGCGCGACGATGTCGATCTCGCCACCCTGCACGCGATAGTTCGTCGCCAGGATGCGATAGCCGCGCCTGGCGAGCCGCCGGGCGACGTAGCGCTCGGCTGCCTGACCGCGCGCCGGGCTGCCTGACATCACCCGGCCCCGATGCAGGCCTGCACGGGCGCGAACGAGCGCCGGTGCAGCGGGCAGGGTCCGAGCGTCAACAGCGCCGCGCGGTGCTCGGCCGTGCCATACCCCTTGTGACGCGCGAATCCATAGCCGGGGTACTGCCAATCACATTCGACCATCAACCGGTCGCGCGTCACCTTGGCGACCGTCGACGCCAGCGCAATCGACCGGCTGCGACAGTCTCCCTTGATCAGCGCCTGCTGCCGACCCGGATAGTCCGGCAGCCGAAAGGCATCGCTGAGGACGAACTGCGGCCGGCAACGCAGCCCCAGCGCGGCCTCCCGTAGCGCCACGGCGTTCGCGTAGCCCACGCCCCGCGCGTCGATCTCTTCGACGGAAATGACCGCCACGGCGTACTCAATGCAGTACGCATCAAGGAGTTGGACAACCAGCTCGCGCTGTTCCGGGAGCAGCTTCTTGGAATCGTTGACAGAGATGCCGAAGCGCGTCAGCGCGCGAGAGAGCGCCGCGCGCCGCTCCGGCTCGACAGGCAGCATCACAGCGGCCGCGACGATCGGCCCAGCCCAGGCGCCGCGTCCGGCCTCGTCTACCCCGGCCACCAGATGGTGCCCGGAGGCCCATGCCTGCTGCTCGTAGTAGTAATTCGGCAATCGAGGCAGCCGGATCGGCTGCCTCGCGCGTTTCGTCGCTGTGTTGTTGCGGGCGGCCAACGCCCTTAGCGCAGGTAGTTGCCCGGCTTCCGGCGGCGCTCCCGGATGCGGGCGGCGCGGCCCGTCCGGCCTCGCAGGTAATAGAGCTTCGCCCGGCGCACCCGGCCAGTGCGGACCACTTCAATGCTAATGCGCGGCGAGTGGATCAGGAACGTGCGCTCGACGCCGATACCGTGCGAAGCGATGCGCCGCACAGTGAAGGTCTCGTTCAGCCCGCGCCCACCGCGCGCGATCACCACGCCTTCGAAGGCCTGCGTGCGCGTGCGGTTACCCTCAACCACCTGGACGTGCACCCGCACGGTGTCGCCTGGCCCGAACTCGGGAATGTCATCTTTCAAGTAGGAGGATTCGATCTCGCGAATGACGTCAACCACAGTTCCCGTATCCTTCCCCGGCGACAAACAGAAATCCGGCGAACAGGCGCACGCCGGACCTTGCGCAACCGGGCAATTCTAGCATTACGCCGTGACCCCCGGCAAAGCCGCCGTCAGTTCGCGGCTCTTCAGCGCCTCCAGCACCTCTACCGCCATGCTGTAGCGCCCAAATGACGGCATGATGTACACGCCGTGAACCTGGTCCCGCGCCTCCAGCAACAGCTCCTGTGCGATCTTGACGCCCTCCTTGCGCGCTTCATTGCCGGCGCGCCGCATTCGGTCGCGGATCTCCTCGCTGGGCCGGATGCCCGGGACCTCGTTGTAGAGGAACTCGGCGTGGCGGTGACTGTAGAGCGGCAGGATACCCAGCAAGATCGGCACGCCGATCGGCCCATACTTGTCCTCGTAGACCTTGACGAACTCGTTCCAGGTCTCCATCTCGTAGATCGGCTGGGTCATGATCAGCTCGCCGCCAGCCTCGAGCTTGCGGTACAGCCGGTCGGCCTCATGCGGCAGGTCGTCGCGCGTCGGGTCGCAGGCCACGGCAATCGTGAAGCTCGCCTGCTGCCCGATGGACGCGCCGGCCGCGTCGGTGCCCGCGTTCATGGCCTTGAGCACCCGCACCAGCCCGACCGAGTCCACGTCGTAGACTGGCGTCAGATCCGGGTAGTCGCCCAGGCTTGGCGGGTCCCCGGTGAGCGCCAGCACGTTGCGGACGCCCATCGCGTGCGCCCCAATCAAGTCCGACTGCAGGCCCATCAGGTTGCGGTCGCGCGTCGTGAAGTGCAGGATCGTCTCCAATCCGATGCGGTCCTGCACCATGTAACAGAGCGCCAGCGCGCTCATGCGCACCCGCGCCATCGGCGAGTCGGCCACGTTCACGGCGTCGACGCCGGCTTCTTTGAGCATCTGAGCACCGGTCAGCATCTTTTCCGGGTTCAGGCCACGTGGGGGGTCGAGTTCGACCGACACCAGGAACTGCTTGCCGAGCTTGCGGGCGAACTCCGTCGGCTCGTCGGCTGCCTTCAGCTCCTGGCGCGTCTCCTGCTCGGGCACGAGCGACAGCCGCCGGGTCGAGCCGGCGCCGATCACCTCGTCCATCGCCACGCGCATCGCCGCGACGTGCTCCGGCGTCGTGCCGCAGCAACCGCCGATAAGCGTCGCGCCGGCCGCCAGCGCGTCCTTGACGAAGCGCGCCATGTAATCGTCCGACATGGGATAGATCACGCGGTCGTCCACCTGCGTCGGCCAGCCAGCGTTGGGCTGCACCGACAGCGGGATCTCATCCGGCACGAGCTGGCGTAGCTCGCGCAGCACGCGCAGCACGCCCCGCGGCCCGACGCTGCAGTTGACGCCGATGACGTCGACCTCCAGCTCAACCAGCCGCCGAGCGACCTCGCGGACCGTTTGCCCGCCGACCGTCCGGCCGTCATTCGAGAAGGTCATCTGCGCGACGATCGGCAGATCGCAGAGGTCGCGCGCCGCCCATACCGCCTGCTCCATCTCCGCCAGCGAGCCGATCGTCTCGATCATCAACAAATCGACGCCGCCAGCGAGCAGGCCGTTGATCTGGTCGCGGTAGGCTTCCCGCACCAGGTCCGGCTGGAGCAACCCGATCGGCGCCAGTGTCCTGCCGGTCGGGCCGATCGAGCCGGCCACGAAGGCGGGCCGGCCACTGACCTCCACCGCATACTCGCCGTTCTTCGCCCCGCGCCGGTTGATCTCGGCGACCTTGTCGGTCAGCGAGTGCTTCTCCAACTTGAAGCGGTTGGCGCCAAAGGTGTTCGTCTCGATCACCTCAGCGCCGGCCGCCAGGTAGTCGCGATGGATCTCCTGGATCAGCGTCGGGTTGGTCAGGTTCAGGTGGTCGAAGCACTGATCGACGGTGCCGCCGCGCTGAAAAACCAGCGTGCCCATCGCGCCATCGCAGAGGATGGGACCTTGTTTGAGCCGCTCGAGAAATGGGTGCGCCATGTTCTATCAATCCCGCGTACGACGTGTTAGCTTCATTGCATCAGACTGGAAGTGTAGCACTGGCACGTGGCGTGCCTCGTTGTCCATACTTCTGCCGATTCGTGTGGGTTGCGCCCGAGAGCTTTTCGAGTCAACCGGCAATCAGAACCGATGAGCCGGTTGATCGTTGTATGGGTGAAGGTTGCGGTGGAGGGACCTGACGTGACAGCCGACGAAGATGTGCTGGTAAGTCAGGCAAAAGCCGGTGACCAGGAAGCGTTCGAAGCGCTGGTGCAGCGCTATGAGCGACAGATCTATGCGTTCACGTATCGCATGATGGGCAACCCGGACGACGCCTACGATCTGACGCAGGAGTGCTTCATTCGGGCCTATAAGAATCTCGGCCGGACCAACGCCGAACTCAACGTCTCGGCCTGGCTGCATCGGATCGCCTCGAACGCCTGCCTCGATGTCTTGCGGCGACGCAAGCGCATTCGCTGGCTCCCCTGGGACGGACCGAAGCACGAACCCCTCCTCAACAGCTACCCGGGCGACGACCCGGAGCGCGTCGCGATGGCGCAGGAGAACTCGAGCGATGTGCAGCGCGTGCTCGCCGCGATGAGTCCGCGCAACCGCCAGGCGCTCATCCTGCGCGAGTACGAAGGGTTATCTACGCAGGAGATCGGCGAGGTCATGGGCCTCTCGCGGTCGGCAGTCAAGTCGGTGCTCTTCCGGGCTCGTGAAGAGTTCCGGCAGGTCTACGGGCAGATAATCGGCGAGGCGCCGGTCTAGCATGAGAACGCGGCGATGGACGAACGTAGGGCCTGCAACAATCCGCAGCACTACCGGGAACTGATCTCGGCCTACATCGACGGTGATCTCGATCCCGCCGAGCGTCAGACCCTACTCGCGCATCTGGCCGGCTGCGACGAATGCCGGGCCACCCTCGACGCCTACCGCCAGATTGGCACCCAGATTCGCGGCTTGCCGCCGGTCGTGCCCCCCGCCGAGCTGCGCGACGCCATCTTCGCCCAGACGGTCGACAGCGGCTCGCGCCGCCTCTACATCTTCAGCAGCCGCCTGGGCTACTCCGTCGCCGCGTTGGCCGCCGTCGTGCTCATTTTCATCGTCGCCATCTACCTGATCGTCAACGGCTACCAGCGCTCGATCGACCCGGCCGTCGTCGGCTCGCAGCCAGCCAACAACGTTGTCTGGCCACTCTCCCGACCCATCGAGATCACGTTCAACAAGGAGATGGACCGCGAATCGGTCGAGGCTGCCCTCTCGATCTCGCCGGCCAGCGAGCGTGAGCGCCTGACGCGCACCTGGGACGGCAACACGCTAATCCTCGGCGCGAATCAAACGCTGCGCCCGAATACGACGTATTCAATCTCGATCACGACCGCGGCCGAGGATCGCTGGGGCACCAACCTCGGCTCTGAGTTCAAGCTGCAGTTCGAGTCCAGCGATTCCTTTGCCCTGCAGACGCCCGAGCCGCTGCCCACTGTGACGCCATCGCCGACGCCGGAGCCAACCTTCACGCCGACGACGCAACCGGCCTCGCCCACCAAGCCGGAAGGAGCGGTCGAACCGCCCACGCCGACGGCGGAGCCGCCAACCGACACGCCAGTCGACGAAGAGCCCGATTCGACGGAGCCGCCAACCGATTCGCCGGATGATCCCCAGCTTCCGGGCGACGCCGGCGACCACCAAGAAGAACCGCCGGCTCCCACGCCGACGACGGAGCCACAGGAGCCCGATCCCGATCCGACGGCGACGCCGGAACCGTCCCCGACGCCGCGGCCCTCGGCGACTCCGAGCCCGACGACGACCCCGCGGCCGGAACCGACGGCGACGCCGACGCCGCCGCCACCCACACCTACGCCTGAGCAGCCGGCACCGACCCCGACGCCGGATACCCTGCCAGTGGTCGGCCCGTTCGGTAACGTCTACTGGAGCATCGAGATCGTCGCCACCCGGCTGGGCGCGCCGGCAGCCGCAGCTCGCAGCATCAGTGCCGTCGAACTGGACTTCCAGCACGGCGCGATGTTCGGCCGCTACGACACCAGCCAGACCTATGTGCTGGAGAGCGGCACCGCCTTCTGGAGCGTCGTGCCCTCGACGAGCGAATCCGCCGCGGGCGGCCCCGGCCCGGTCGACGGCACCTGGGTGCCCGGCGGTAACCTCGGCGCGCTCTGGGCCGCCGAGCCTTGGATACAATCCGCCCTGGGCCACTCACTCGCGCCCACCGGAGAGATCTTCGAATCGCGCGTCCAGGATTTCGAGAATGGCCTCATGCTGATGAGCGCCAGCGGCCAGATCTACGTGCTCTACAACGACGGCACCTGGGAACTCTACCCGGACCCCGGCGCCTGATGCCCTGACGGACTACCCAGCCGCGACCGCCAGCGCGTTGTAGATCATGTGCGTCACGATGCACGCTGCCGTTCCCAGGTACTTGCGCTCCAGTCCCAGGACGATTCCGATCGGGAAGAGCGAGGCGACCACCAGCAGGAAGTCGTACTGCACGTGGAGCAGCGCGAAGATCAATGCCGTGAAGACCAGTCCGTACTTCGGCTGGATCGCTCCGCGAAAGAGCGTCTCCTCGCCCACCGCCGCTGTGATCCCGATCACCAGCGCGTAGCCCAGGCTGGTGTCACCGCCCGTGATTTGCTCGACCGTATCGGCCAGCCGGTCGCTGGCTCCCGGCGAGACCCAGTCCACCAGCACGACCGAGAGCGCGCTGAAGACCAGGATCGGGATGACGGCCAACGTCCCGACCCAGATGTCGCGCGCCGTCACCCGATCCAGGCCCAGCCGCGACAGCGTGGCCGCCGGACCACGGCGCGTCATGAAGCCGACCGAGGCCAGCGCCACAGCCAGGAACGTGAGCGCCTGCATCACCGCCAGCGTGACACTTATTTCCCCGATCGACCCATCGTCGGCGTAGTACGCCGTCAGCTGAAAAATGACCAGCCAGAGCAACAGGACGAGCCCAATCTCGAAGCGCCCATCGTCCGAGCCGCGCGGAAACAGCCGCCGCGCCGGAGTGCGCTCCAGCACCGCCACGACTCCCAGCACCAGCCCGGCCGCGCCGAGCGCGATGAGCGCGATGTCGACATCCTCACCGGCCACAAACTGGTAGGCGGCCATCAGAGCTGCGGCGACGGCGAGACCAAAACCGGCCACGGCCGCGATGAACCGCACGCGCGACGCAAACGGCTTCAGGCGCCCCGCCAGCGTGTCCAGGGCGTAGACGAACACCATCAGCCCGAATACGATGAATAACCCGGAAAAGACTTCGTCCACTCTGCTCCCCAGATCGCTCGGCAAACGGGCGCGACCACGAAGTGTAGCCGTACCGGGCCGGTATACTGTCGCAGGGCCATCGGGAAGGGATGTCGAGTGTCGGGCGAACGCAAACGAGGACTGGGCCGCGGGCTAGACGCGCTGATCTCCAGCGCCACCAGCGATGCCCCCGGCGTTACCTCCGTCCCGGTCGGCGACCTGGAGCCCAACCCCTTCCAGCCGCGCACCGAGTGGGACGCCGCGCGGCTCGAAGAACTGGCCGCCTCCATCCGCGAGCACGGCGTCATCCAGCCGCTGATCGTCACCCGTGCGGTCGGCAAGAAGCCCTACCAGATCATCGCCGGCGAGCGCCGCTGGCGGGCGGCCATCGCCGCCGGCCTGACCGAGGTGCCGGTCATCATTCGCGAGATCACGACTATGGAGGCGCTGGAGATCGCCCTCGTCGAGAACGTCCAGCGAGCCGACCTCAACCCGATTGAGGAGGCCCTGGCTTATCGCCAGCTCGTCGGGGAGTTCGGGCTGACCCAGGAGCAGGTCGCGGCTCGCGTCGGTAAGAGCCGCTCGGCCATCGCCAACACGCTGCGCCTGCTCGATGCGCCAGAGCAGATCCGCGACGCCGTCGTCCAGGGCGTCATCTCGGCCGGCCACGCCCGCGCGCTGCTGGCCGTCTCCGACCGCGCGTTGCAGCTCGAGCTCTTCCGCCGCGTCGTCGACAACGGCCTCAACGTCCGCCAGACCGAGCGCCTGGTCGCGGCCGCCACACGCCCCGTACAGGAACAGCCGGACGAACCCGAAGCGCCCGCGCTCAGCCCCGACGAGCGCGCCGTGCAGCAGCGTCTCCAGCAACGCCTTGGCACCCGCGTCGACCTACGCCGCGGCCCCCGGGGCAGCGGAAGCATCGTCATCCACTTCTACTCCGACGAAGAGCTCAACGGCATCCTCAGCCGCATCGACGCCCTGGACTAACGCGCACCCATCCGCGAATTGTTGCCCGGAGTCCGAGAGCAAACACCACCGTAGGGGTGGAGCTTGCCTCCACCCGCCACCCGATTCGTGATCGAACGACGGATGACGACACGCTCCACCCCTACAATCCCGCCAGGGGCGACACCACGGGCTGGGCTAATGAGGTCGGCTAGGCTCCCCTGAGCCGCGCGCTGATCTCGGCGAGGCGCTCGTCAAGCGTGTCCATCAGCCGGTCGATCGGCACGCGCACCTGCTCCATCGTGTCGCGGTCGCGCACCGTCACCGCGTTGTCCTCCAGCGTGTCGAAGTCGACCGTCA
>DATGQR010000504.1:0-2303 GCA_035304105.1 Thermomicrobiales bacterium
TCGCCTCGCCCTTCTACGCCGGCTACGAGCGCGAGCTCGGCGAGATCCTCGCCGCCCGGGAAGCGGAACGAGTCACCGCCCGCGGCCGCCTCATCTGTGGCTGCGTCAAGCACATGGGCTGACCCTGTTGCCCGTAGACCGACTGAGGCTGAGGTAGTCCGGCCGTTCGATCATCGTAGGGGTGGAGTTTGTCTCCATCCCTACGACCGCGTGCAGAATTGGTTCCAATGTGGGACCAGGGAATCCACAGACGACGTAGAAGCCACGGAACGTGCGCCATTCCCGTCGCAGGGATAAGACCCCCGCGACGCTCAAATGCTAGCGCTCGTAGCGCCCGCTGAGGTCCTCCCAGCCTGGGGGATCGCCGGGCAGCGGCGTCGGCGACAGGTTGCGCAGGCCGTCAAGCATCAGCGTCAGCGCCCGGTGGCGGAGTTCGGAGGTGCGCGCTTCGCTCGGCCCGCGGATGACCTGCAGCTGCTCGAACAGCTGGGATATGTCGCCAACCCCGACGTCCGGCCGCAAGACGCCCGCCTCCTGAGCGCGCGCGATGATCTGGCCGGTCAGCTCGTACGCTCGCCGGCCTTCGCGCCGCAGCTCGTCGGTCGGCGTGAAGGCCCCGGCCAGGTGTGCCGAGAGCGAGTGCGCCCCGGCGTCCAGGCTGCGGCGCATGAAGCGGGCGAAGGTCTCCCAGGGGTCGCCTTCGTCGGCCAGGGCGGCTTCGGCGGCGGCGATATAGCGCCGCAGGCTGTCGAGTGCCAGCCGCTGGAGCAGGCCCTCCTTGCTGCCGTAGCGCCGGTAGAGCGCCCCGATGCCGACGCCGGCGCGCTCGGCGACGGCGGCGATTGGCGCGGTCGGGTCTTCGAGGAACACGGCCCGGGCCGCCTGGCGGATCAACTCGTCGTTGCGTGCCGCTTCGGCTCGCCGGCCGCTTAACGTCTGTGAGGCATCGTCATCCATACCTGGATTATAGCGGAATGGAGCATTCCGTTCTGATATAATGGAACGGAATCATTCCTTCCAATCGGAGAGGAAACTCGATGATGAGTTCCCAGACCACGACCGGTCAGCCGACCACCGACATCCGCCCCTTCCGTATTGAGATCCCGCAGGCCGCCCTGGACGATCTGCACGCGCGCCTGGAGCGCACCCGCTGGCCCGCCCAGATCGAAGGGATTGGCTGGAGCCGCGGGGTGCCGGTCGATTACCTCAAAGAGCTGGCCGAGTACTGGCGCAGCGGCTACGACTGGCGCGCCTGGGAGGCCCGGCTCAACGAGATCCCACAGTTCGTCACCGAGATCGACGGCGCGACCGTCCATTTCCTGCACATCCGCTCGCCCCAGCCCGACGCCCTACCCCTGGTGCTGACCCACGGCTGGCCGGGCTCCTTCGTCGAGTTCCTGGACCTCATCGGCCCGCTGACCGACCCGGCCGCGCACGGCGGCGACCCGGCCGACGCCTTCCACCTGGTGATCCCTACCATCCCCAACTTCGGCTTCTCCGGGCCGGTGCGCGAGCCGGGCTGGAACGTCGAGCGCACGGCGCGCCTGGGCCGAGCTGATGGCGCGCCTGGGCTACGAGCGCTACGGCGCACAGGGCGGCGACTTCGGCGCGTTCGTCTCCCCGGAGCTGGCCCGCATCGCGCCGGATAACGTCGTCGGCGTGCACCTCAACGCCGCCAGCGTCGGCTTCATCCCGTTCGGCCCGGTGCCGGAGGAGGAGCTGGCCACGTTCAGCGAGGTCGAGAAGGAACGGCTGGCGCGGCTGGGCAACTTCCTGAGCGATATGAACGGCTACTTCCAGATCCAGGCCACCCGCCCGCAGACCATCGGCTACGCCCTCAACGACTCGCCGGTCGGCCAGCTCGCCTGGATCGTCGAGAAGTTCAAGGAGTGGACCCACCCGCCCACCAGCCTGCCCGAGGAGGCCATCGACCGCGACCACATCCTCACCAATGTGATGATCTACTGGCTGACCGGCACCGGCGCGTCCTCGGCCCACATGTACTACGAGAACATGCACTCCGGCGGCTGGCACACCGAGCGGCTGACCACCCCGACCGGCGTGGCCGTCTTCGCCGAGGACGTCGCCATCCGGCGCTACGGCGAGCAGTTCACCACGATCGTCCACTGGACCGACTTCGACACCGGCGGCCACTTCGCCGCCATGGAAGTCCCCGATCTCCTGGCCGGCGACATCCGAACGTTCTTCCGCGGCCTGCGCTAATTCACAAACAGGGATCGATCGACGCGACTGTCGATCGATCCCTGCCGCATTCGGAATCCCGCATCAGATCAATCCGCGGG
>DATGQR010000505.1:0-2640 GCA_035304105.1 Thermomicrobiales bacterium
CGAGCCGCTCGTGCGCGACGGGGTGCTCTACGTGTTCGGTTACGGCGACAGCGTGTACGCGTTCGACGCCGCCGACGGGCGCAACCTGTGGGTCTACCAGCGCCGCCTGCCCGAAGGCACGCCGCTGACCTCGAAGAAGACGCTCGCGCTGTGGGGCGACAAGCTGTTCACCGCGACCTCGGACAACCATCTCGTGGCGCTCGACGCCCGCGCCGGGCGGCAGGTGTGGGACGTGCCGCTGACCGACCGGCCCGACATGCGCACGCCCGGCGGACCGCTCGCGGCCGATGGCGTGATCATGCAGGGCCTCGCCAGCCAGGCTCCCGGCGGCGGGTTGATCGTCGCTTTCGACGCCGAGACCGGCGAGAAGCTGTGGGAGTTCGAGACCGTGGCCAAGCCCGGCCAGCCCGGGGGCGACACCTGGAACGGGATCCCGGCCGAGGAGCGCCGCGGGGGCTCGCAGTGGACTTCGGGCACCTACGACGCCGAAAGCGGCCTCGCGCTGTGGGGCGTGGCGCAGAGCTACGACACCGGGCCGCTGCGCGACCGCAAGCCGGGGATGAACAACGACGCGCTGTTCACCAACTCGACGCTCGCCTTCGTGCCGCGGACCGGCGAGCTCAAGTGGTACTTCCAGCACATGAAGAACGACCAGTACGACCTCGACTGGGTGTTCGACCGGGTGATCGGCCGCGTCGAGATCGACGGCGAGCTGCGCCGGGTAGTCATCACCAGCGGCAAGGAAGGCCTGTTCGACCTGCTCGACGCCGACACCGGAAGCTACATCAAGACCGTCGACATGGGGCTGCAGGACTTCATTGTCGCGATCGACCCCGAGACTGGCGACAAGACGCCCGACCCCGACAAGCTTCCCGGACGCGACCGCCCGCCGGTATTCATGTGCCCGCACGCGGGCGGCGGTCGGAACTGGAGCCCGACATCGTTCAATCCCAACAGCCGGATGCTGTTCGTCAACGCGCGCGACATCTGCATGCAACTGGTGCCGGCCGCGGACGGCTTTCTCTCGAGCGGCGTCAACGTCCGCTACGCCCCGCGCCCCGGCAGCGACGGGATGCACGGCGTGCTGCAGGCAATCGACCTCGAATCGGGCGAGATCGTGTGGGAAACGCGGCGGCGGCAGACGCCCGACATGGGCATCCTGACGACGGCCGGCGGGTTGCTGTTCACCGGCTGGATGGATCGCCAGGTCGTCGCCTACGACCAGGCGACCGGCCGCGAGCTGTGGAGCAGCGGGGTGACCGGCGTGCCGAACGCCTCGCCGATCACTTACGCGGTCGACGGCAAGCAATACGTCGCGATCGTCACCGGCCACGGCAATCCGCTGGCGTTCGGCGTACCCGACGTGATCCCCGAGACCCAGCTGCCGCCGGTCAACAGCTCGGCAATCTACGTCTTCGCGCTGCCGGACTGAGGGAAGGAGCCCTCATCCAAGCTCCGCTAGGCGCCTTGCGGCGCCAAGCTTCGCTATCCTTCTCCCACCAGTGGGAGAAGGAGGCTGGCCGCCAGCGCTGCGCATTTCTTCTCCCGCTGGCGGGAGAAGCTTTACCGCCAGCGCAGCGCACTCCTTCTCCCACTGGTGGGAGAAGGATACGGAGGCTTGGCAGCTTGCTGCCTAGCCGCAGTTGGATGAGGGCCCCCTAATCCCCAACGAAAAAGGCCGCCCCGAAGGGCGGCCTTTCCGTTCGGCGCCGATCCGCCAGGCTCAGTAGAAGATGCCGAGCGTGAAGCCGATCGCGCGGCCGGTGAAGATCACGCCGACCCAGAACAGCAGCGACAGCCAGCCGGCCACTTTCGCCGCCGCCGGGAACGACGGGTCGAGTTCCCAGTGATCGACCGTGCGCCACGTCGTCATGTGGAAATACATCATGTTGAGGCCCGCCAGCGCCAGCAGCGCCATCTTCACCAGGAAGTACGGGTTGATCATGTAGCTGCTCGCCTTGCTGATGAACATCAGCAGCCCGGTGATCGCGGCGAGCACGAATGCTCCCCAGGTCCACGGCAGGGTGTCCCGCGCAAGCTGCGAGACGCGCAGTGCGTGCCCCGTCACCCCGATCAGGCGCAGGTCGACCAGCGCGATCGTGCCGATCACGGTGACCAGCGCGAAGACGTGAATGGTCTCGATCGTCGGGAACATCCAGGTCGACTCGGCGATCGTGGTGCCGAGCGACGAGTACTCGATCCGCTCCCAGAGATTGGTAGGTTCAGGATACATTTGTGCCCCCTCAGACCGGCGCGTAGGCGATCCAGCGACCGCACCACATGATCATCAACCACAGGACGACGAGCAGCAGCCCGGCCGACCTGACGCCCCCGCCGACCGATTCGGCCTGGCGCCCGAGGCTCTTGGCGAACAGCACCGCCACCACGATGCCGACCACGATCAGGGTCATCTTGATCCAGAAATACGGGTTCACCAGCTCGCGGATCGGCTCGCCGATGATCATCAGGAAGCCCGAGAAGATCAGGAAGGCGAGCGCCCACCACAGCACCTTCGAATAACGCTGCGACGTCTCCGCCAGGGTCGCGTGGCCGGCGAGGCCGTAGACCCTCAGGTTCATCATCAGCACCGCGGCGAACGAAGCCGAGATGGCGAGGATGTGGATGACCTGGAAGATCGGG
>DATGQR010000506.1:0-7104 GCA_035304105.1 Thermomicrobiales bacterium
CGGGGAGCCGCTGGTGGATTCCCAGGAGGTGGACTGGCTGGTGGGCGCGGCACTCATGGTTCGCCGGGCCGCGATCGAGCAAGCCGGCGGCTTCGATGAGGGCTTCTGGTTATACGGCGAGGAACTGGAGTGGTGCTATCGCCTGCGGCGGCATGGCTGGCGCGTGCGCTACGTCGACCGCGCGACGATCGTTCATCATGAGGGCGCCAGCGCCGGTCAGGATCAACTCCACAGCCGCCTGGCCTTTGACCGGGGCCGCCTGCGAGCCCATCAGGCCATTCACGGCGCCCGGGCAGCACGGGCAGCCGCCCGGCTGATCACGTTACACTACGCCGTCCAGCTCGCCCGCGAGGCGCTGAAATGGGCCCTCGGGCACCGCCGTGAGCTGCGGGCCGAACGAGTCGCCCGCTACTGGACGCTACTGAGATCGGATCTCGATGTCGACGGATAAAGCCAGCATTCTCTATGTGACCGGCGAGTACCCGCCCCACCGCGGGGGCATCGCCGACTACACCGCCATGCTCCGCGCCGAGGTCGACGCGCTGGGTTACCAGACTCACGTCCTGACGCTCGACGGCGCCGAGGGGCCGGGCGTCTTCACCATCGGCAGCTGGAGCTGGCCGGTCGCCCTGCAGATCCGTGAGATCATCAATCAGCATCCAGTCGACATCGTCCACATCCAGTACCAGGCCGGGGCCTTCGACATGCACCCGGCCATCAACGCCCTGCCAACGACGCTCTCCGCCTGGCTGCGCTTGCCGGTCATCACCACGTTCCACGATTTGCGCGTGCCGTACCTCTTCCCGAAGGCGGGTCGGCTGCGCAAGGCCGTCATGCTGCGCATGGCGCGCGCCTCCACCTGTGTCGTCGTCACCAACCCGGGCGACGAGCGGGTCCTGAACGAGGCCGAGATCGAGACACGCCGCATCCCGCTCGGCCCCAGCCTGCCGCCGCCCGGTCCTGAGGCGCGGCCGAACGGCAGAGTCCGCTCGGTCGGCTACTTCGGATTCCCCTCACGCGAGAAAGGCTTGCTGGATCTGATCGCGGCGCTGGGCCGTTTCGACGAATCTGAACGCCCGCAGCTGACGTTGGTCGGCGCGCCGAAACCGGACAGCGGCACCCACACCTACCTCACCGTCGCCGACCTGGAAGAATTCGGCCACGAGCAGGGCATCGAGATCGAGCTGACCGGCTACCTGCCACCTCAGGAAGCGGCCGACCGCCTGGCGTCCTGCTCGGCGCTGGCGCTGCCCTTCCCGAATGGCGCGACCCAGCGCAGCAGCGCCTTGATCGCCGCGCTGAACCTCGGCCGCCCGGTCGTGACGACCTCGCGCGACATCCAGGCGGAGCTGCTGGGCCTCGAAGGTCTGCCCCAGCTCATCACCGTTCCGCCTGGCGACATCGAGGCGCTGCGCGACGGTCTGGATCGCGCCCTATCCGCCGAGATCGCACCCGTCCAGCTCCCGTCGCAGTACCACTGGCCGGCCATCGGCGCCCGGCACGCCGAACTCTATGAGGAACTGCTGGCCGCGAATCGCGGAGCGCGGCGGTGAGTCAGGCGACGGCGACCTACACCCGCGAGCTGTCGTTGCCGGCGCTGGCGCGCTGGGCCCACGTCGGCGCATTGATGCTTGTGCTGGCGATCGGCGCCTACCTGCGATTGACCGGCCTGGGCGCCCAGAGCCTGTGGTTCGACGAAGCCGACATCGTCATGCGCGCCCAGCGCTCCTGGTCGCACACCTTCGAGACCTTCACGGCGGCCGGCGAGAACGGGCCGCTCTACAACGTCCTGCTGGCCGCCTGGGTGCGGATCGCCGGCAGCTCAGAGGCAGCCGTGCGCTTCCCGTCAGCTGTCGGAGGTGTCTTGTCGCTCCCGGCAATGTACCTGCTGGGCCGCCGACTGGCCGGACGCCAGGTCGGGCTCATCGCCGCCGGACTGCTGGCGGTCAACCCCTATCACATCTGGTATTCGCAGGAAGCCAAGATGTACGCCATCGTGACCCTGCTGGCGATCCTCTCGGCGCTCCTGCTGGTCGAAGCGCTGGACGGCAACGACCGCCGGCTCTGGGCCGCCTACGTCGTCGTCACGACGGCGATGTTCTATACCCACGTCGCGACGGTCCTCGTCTTCGCCGCCCAGGTCGTATTCGTCGCCCTCACCTACCGGAAGTGGCACGGGCGCTGGCGCTCGATCCTGATCGCGGCCGCCTGCCTGACCGTGCCCTACATCCCGATCGCGCTCTGGGCGCTCAAGGTCGTCGGGGGCGACGTCACCACCTGGCACGCCGACATCGGGCTGATCGAGGCGCTCAAGACCGTCGGCATCCATTTCGCCACCTTCCGCAGCGAGCCAGAAGTCGAATATCGCGCCGGCTGGCTTTATTTCCTGATCGCCCTGGCCGGCGGCGTCTGGCTGCTGCTCAACCGGCGCAGCCGCCCGGTGGGCGTCCTGCTGGTCGGACTGGCACTGATCCCAGTGATTGGACTTTATGTCGTCTCGCTGCGCAACTCGGTCTTCTCCGATCGCTACATCATCGTTGCCCTGCCGGCCTACCTGCTGCTCTGCGCCGTCGCGCTGGCGACGCTGGGCCGCACGCGGCTGGGGACGGTTGCCGGCATCATCGTGGCGACCTTGCTGGTTAGCTACACCTGGGTGCCGGTCGCCGACGTCAATCGTTCGGACATCGCTCAGAAGGAGGACTGGCGCGGCGCCTACGCTCGGATCGCAGAGCGCGCCGGGCAGCATGACGTCTTCCTGCTCCAGCCCGGCTACATGATCAGCACGCTCGCATACTACGGCCAGCAGGACGAGCGCCTCGCCGGCCACCCAGTCGCCACCATTGCCGTCTTCGACAAGCCCTGGATCACGCGCGAGACGATGATCGAGGAGCTGCGCGAGGAGATCGGCGCGCACCGCCGCGTCTGGCTGATAGAGTCGCCCGAGCGCGTGCCGTTCGTCGACCCCAATGGCGAGCTGACCGCCTGGCTGAACGCGAACGGCCAGCTGCTCTGGGAAGATCGCGTCAACGGCGTCCACATCGCGCTCTACGAGCTGCCCGAGAGCTGGTGAGCGGCGGCGGGTCGTGGGCCGGATAGTAAGATTCCCGGGCAACGGGATGGGCATGAACGAGGGGGTTGAGGATGAGCCTGACTGCCGCCTATGGTGGCCCGAAATGGTCGCCGCGCACGAAGCCGCTACGCGAGGAGCTTCCCGAGGTGTGGGGCGACTGGGGCTCCGGCTCGGAGCATGGCAAGCTGCGTGCCGTGCTGCTACGCCGCCCCGGCGAGGAGTTGGACAACATCGTCGATTTTGACGCCATGCAGATGCGCGAGGACCTGCAGCCGGACCTCGCCCGCCAGCAGCATGACGCCATGGCCGACGCCTACGAAGCCAACGGCGTGCGCGTCTACTACGTCGACTCTGCCCGGCCCGACAAGCCCAACGCCATGTTCATGCGCGACCTGATGCTGATGACGCCCGAGGGCGCGATCATCGCCCGCCCGGCCTCGACCGTGCGCGCTGGCGAGGAGCGCTACGTAGCCGAGGCGCTGGCCCGGCTGGGCGTGCCGATCCTGATGAGCGTCCACGGCGAGGGCACGTTCGAGGGCGCCGACGTCTCGTGGGTCGCTGAGGACTTCTGCTTCCTGGCCGAGGGACTGCGCACCAATCGCGAAGGCGCCGACCAGGTCGAGCGCATGCTGCGCGAGATCGGCGTCAAGGAGGTTGTGCGCGTCCAGCTTCCCTGGGGCGCCATGCACCTCGACGGCCTGCTCAACATCCTTGACAACGATCTGGCCGTCGTCTGGCCGCGCCGCACGCCTTTCGAGGTCGTTCGGCACCTGATGGAGCGCGGCTTCCGCATCCTTGAAGTCGAGGACGAGCACGAGGCCCACCACCGCCTGCCGATGAACTTCGTGACCCTCGAACCGGGCAAGATCCTGATGCCAGCCGGCGCGCCGAAGATGAAGGCGCGCTATGAGGAAGCTGGTGTCACCTGCCTCGAAGTCGATATCAGCGAGCTGATCAAGGCCGGCGGCGGGCTGCACTGCATGACCGGCTTCCTGAAACGCGACGCGCCGCAATAAGCACCCTGGAACACCATCGATGCTCGTCGAGCTGACCATCCGCAACTTCGCCGTCATCAAGGACACCCGCATCGAGTTTGGACCGGGCATGAACGCCCTGACCGGCGAGACCGGCGCCGGCAAGTCGATCGTCCTCGACGCCCTGGGCGCCGTCCTGGGCGAGCGCACCTCGCCGGCCGTTATTCGCGCAGGCGAGGACCGCGCCTACATCGAGGCCATCTTCGACCTGAGCGCCATCGACGACCGCGACCAAATCGACCGGGTGCTGGCCGAGCTGGGCATCGAGCAGGAACCAGGCGAGCCGTTGATCCTTGCGCGCGATATCACGCCCAGCCGTTCGACGGCCCGCATCAACGGCCGGGCGGTCACCGCCAGCGGCCTGACCGCAGTCGGCGAGCTGCTGGTCGACATCCACGGCCAGAGCGACCACCTTTCGCTGCTGCGCCCGGCCGCACAACTCGACATGCTGGACAGCTATGCCGAGACCTGGCCGCTGCGCCGCCAGGTAGCCAGGGTTCACGCCGAATGGCGCGAGCTCCAGCGGCGCATTCAGGCCTTCGACCTGGAAGCGCGCGAGCGCGCCCAGCGCATCGACCTGCTCCAGATCCAGCTCGAAGAGATCGAGGGCATCGCCCCGCAACCGGGCGAGTTGGAGGAGCTGGAAGGCGAGCGCCAGCGTCTCACCCACGCCGAGCGTTTGATGGAGCTGGCCGAGACGGCCCGCGCCGCGCTGGAGGGCGAATCCTCGCTCGACACCCTCGACGCGGGGGCGCTCGACCGTTTGCGTGCGTCCGAGGCCGCCATCGCCGACATGGCGCGGCTCGACACCAGCACCGAGCGCTACCTCAACGATCTGCGCGAGGCGCTCTTCACCCTCGACGAGCTCTCGTCCGACCTGCGCGACTACCGCGAGATGATCCAGGCCGACCCCGAGCGGCTGGAGGTCGTCAACGAGCGGCTGCAGGGTATTCGCGGGCTGCTCCGCAAGTACGGCAGCACGATCGAGGAAATCCTGGCCTACGCCGACGACATCCGCGGCCAGCTCGAAGAGCTCCAGCGCACCGGCGGCGACATCGAGCAACTGCGCACCGACGAAGACCGCCTCCGCAAGGAGCTGACTGAGCTGTCATTGGAGCTGTCCCGCAAGCGCGCCGCGGCCGGTGACGCGCTTGCCCGTCAGGTCGAGGAGACGATCGCCGAGCTGAATATGGGCGCGGCCAGGTTCCGGGTGGCGCTGGGTCGCCGTGAGAGCCGTGACGGGCTGGAGATTGATGGATTGCGCGTTGCCGTCGACGAGACCGGCATCGACCGCGTCACCTTCATGCTGGCCGCCAATCCCGGCAGCGAGCCGCAGCCGCTGGCGCGGGTGGCATCGGGCGGCGAGACGGCCCGGATCATGCTGGCGCTCAAGTCGATCCTTTCGGCGGCCGATTCCACACCGACACTGGTGTTCGACGAGATCGACGTTGGCGTGGGTGGGCGCAGCGGCCAGATCGTCGGCGAGAAGCTCTGGCAACTCACCGACGATCACCAGGTTATCGTCATCTCCCACCTCCCGCAGGTGGCCGCCTTCGCCGATCGCCACGTCGCCATGGTCAAAGGACAGGTCGACGGCCAGACCATCACCCGCGCTGAGCACCTGGACGAGCTGGCCAGCGTGGATGAGATCGCGACGATGTTCGATGGCAAGCCCGTCTCGCCGGAATCGCGCGCGAACGCTCAGGCCCTGCTGCGTCGCGTCAACGCCTGGAAAGCCGAGCACGCCCGGGCCAGCGGGGCGCGCCGGGCCGGTTGATATACTCTGGGCCGCGTATGAGGCCGATCGCCGGAGATGACAGGAAATCACCATGGACATGAACCGCCTGATGCAGCAGGCTCAGAAAGCCGCCCAGCAGATGCAATCCGCCCAGCAGGAGCTGGCCGAGACGATCGTCGAAGGCACCGCCGGCGGCGGCATGGTGACTGTTCAGATGACCGGCGCGCGCGACATCCAGTCGATCTCGATCTCGCCCGACGTCGTCGACCCCGATGATGTCGAGATGCTCGAAGACCTGATCGTGGCCGCCCTGCAGGACGCGACCCAGAAGGCCGAAGAACTCTCGGCTGAGAAGCTGGGCAGCATCGGCCTCGGCGGCCTGGGCGGGCTGAACATCCCCGGCCTGACCTAGCATCACGCCAAGCTAGAGCTCCTGGCTGCTCCCGGCCCCGTGCGCCCGGGGAGGGACTCTGGGGACGTCGTTTTCAATCTCAGGTCACGCCACCTCGGCAGCCCCAGCGCGCTCGTCTGGGAAGTGCAGGGTGCGATCGTCGTCGTGGTCATCGTGACCGGGTGAGGACCGCTTCCCACGCTTAACTAAACTCCATCGGGACGGCCCGCACGTTAAGTATTCCGCATGGGTCGGGTGCCCACGGCGTGGGTGCTGGCTCCACCCGGCACCAACGGCGAATCTCGTCGCGGTGACTGGCTAACCGGGTCTCGGATTATCACCGGGATACGTGGGGTGCTGCTCGTATTCGCAGTTGGAATTCGAGATGTCGGCTAGTCGATCACTTCCCGCATCACGCCCTGCTTGATCGCGACGCCCCCGACCTACCGCCCCAGCATCGGCGTCGCGGCATGGCCCGCCAGGACCGCCTCGGCGATGTCGGAGAGGATCGCGCTGGCCGTCGGGTCCGGACCGGCGCCCTGACCGTGCAGCCAGACCGGGCCAACCCGGTCGCCGACGATCTCGACCGCGTTGAAGTTGCGCACCACTCGCGAGAACAGGTCGTCGTTCGAGACGAACGTCGGCGCGACCTTGAGCGTCAGGCCGCCCGCCTCCTTCACCGCGCTAGCGATCAGCCGCAGCGTCCCGCCTCGCGCGCGGGCGTCCTCGAAGTCATCGAGCGTCACCGCACTGATCCCGGTGCGGTCCACCTGATCGGGGTGGATGTGCGTACCGCTGATCAGCGAGGCGAGGATCGCGATCTTGTTCGCGGCGTCAATACCCTCCACGTCGGCCGTCGGGTCCGGCTCGG
>DATGQR010000507.1:0-2506 GCA_035304105.1 Thermomicrobiales bacterium
GGACGTCCCCCGCGATCATCCCGTCGCACAGCAGTTCGGAGAAGCGGTCCGTGACGTTGTTCATGCGTGTGGTCATCTGGGTCCGGAGCTCCGCCGGCACGGCGGCCAGTGCGGATGTTCGCAGCAGTGGCGCATCATCCGAACGCTGGAAGCGCACGAGCGAGGCGGTCGCATCCCACAGCCTGATCAGGCCGGCCGATGAGCGCCGGGATGCGTCCTCCTGCGCCTGGCGCATGATCCGAAAGGTGCGTTCGAAACACTCGACGATCAGGTCGTCCTTGGTCGCGTTGTGATGGTAGAAGAAGCCCTTCGTGACCTGGAATTCCGCCGCCAGCTTGTCGACCGATGCCCCGCGGTAGCCCCGCTCGTTGATCAGGCCGGTCGCCACCCTGAGGAACGCTTCCTGCGGGTGGAACGAGGGGTCGCCGCTCTCGATGGGCGGCCGGCCCGCGGCTTCGGCAAGACGCTCCGGCGAAGCGGCCAGCCCGCCGACGAGGATCTCGTGCATGCGCTGGACGACGCGCGGCAGCTGGTCGACCTCGTAGCGCCTCGCCCACACGACCGCCCAGAAGAGCTGCGAGAGCAGCATGTGCGCGCGCGCATTCACGGCCCGACGATCGAGCACGTCGTCGTCGATGATCAGCAGCGCGCGAATTTGCCGGAACATGTCGCTCAGGGCGGCATGGACCGGCGCCCTGTTGGGATCCTCGAGCGACCAGATGTCCCCGAAGTGCAGGAACGGTGGCCGGCGGCCACCGCGGACATCGGCAATCAGCTCGAAGAAACCGGCCAGCAACAGCCGAACCCGCTCCTCGGGAGTTGCGCCGGCGGCGGCCTCCCGGGCCAGGCGCGTGTAGGTCTCGATCGAACGGAGGAAGCACTCGGCGACGAGGATGTCCTTGCGCTTGAAGTAGTAGCGCAGGCTCTTGAGGCTGAGCCCCACCCCGGTCGCCACGTCCGCCAGCGTCGCGCCCTTGACGCCACGTTCATTGAATCGCTGCGCGGCGCTTGCCAGGATCAGCTCGCGCTTGTGCTCGAACTTCGAGGTGAGCTTCGAAACGCTTGCAGTCATCAAAGCCCTTCCCGGGCCGGGCCGTCCGACGACGGCCCCGGATAGAGGTGACAGGAAACCCAGTGTCCCTCTTCCACTTCACGGAACTCGGGCGCCCGGGACTGGCATATCGACATCGCCCGGGGACAGCGCGGATGAAACTGGCATCCCGACGGCCGGTCCAGCGGATTTGGCAGGTCCCCCCCCAGCAGCTCCAGGCGACGCGTCCGCTCGAATGCCGGGTTCGGCGATGGCACCGCCGACAGCAAGCCGACCGTGTACGGGTGCAGCGGCCGCTCGAACAGCGTTCGCTTGCCGGTCCACTCGACGATGCTTCCCAGGTACATGACGGCGACATTGTCGCTGATGCGCCTGACGACCGCGAGGTCGTGGGCAATGAACAGGTAGGTCAAGGTCAGCTGGTCACGCAGGTCCTCGAGCAGGTTGACGATCTGCGCCTGGTTCGAGACGTCGAGCGCCGACACGGCCTCGTCGCAGACGATGAAATCCGGCCTTGCCGCCAGTGCCCGGGCGATGCCGATGCGTTGGCGCTGGCCACCACTGAACTCGTGTGGAAAGCGCTCGACCAGGTTCGGGGAGAGGCCGACCAGCTCGAACAGCTTGCGCACTTCGTCGGCGCGCTCGGCCTCGTCGCCGAGCTGGTGGACCAGCATCGGCTCGGCCACCGCATCACCGACGGTGATGCGCGGATTGAGCGAGCTGTAGGGATCCTGGAAGACCATCTGCATGCGCCGCCGCCATGGCTTGAGCTGCGCGGAATCGAGCTGGCAGAGGTCGACGTCGTCGAAGCGGACCTCGCCCCCGCTTGGCGCAACCAGCTGCAGGATCGCGCGCCCCAGCGTGGACTTGCCGCAGCCGCTTTCACCGACCAGGCCGAGTGTCTTGCCGCGCGGCATCGCGAAGCTGACGTCGTCGACCGCTTTCATCGAGCGCTGCTTGCTCCCGAAGAAGCCGCGCTTGCCGACCGGGAACTCGACCCGCAGGTTCCTGACGTCAAGCATCGCCGCGCTCCGTCGCCGCCATGGCAGGCATCACCCAGCAGGCCGAATGGTGCTGCTCGTTCACCGCCAGCAAGGGTGGGGTCTCCACGCGGCAACGGTCGATCGCCAGCGGACAGCGCGGGGAGAAGACGCAACCGTCCGGCCGGTCGAGGGGATCGGGCGGCGCGCCCGGGATCGGCGCCAGGCGCTCGTCCAGGTCCTGGTCCAGCCGCGGCACCGACTTCAGCAAGCCGACCGTGTACGGATGGCGCGGGGAGGCATAGAGTTCCTCGGTAGGCGCGCTTTCAACGATCCTGCCGGCGTACATGACGTACACGCGTCTTGCGTAGCGGGCCACGATGCCGAGGTTGTGCGTGATCAGCAGCATGGCGAGATTGCGCTCCTGCACCTGCGACCTGAGCAGGTCCAGCACCTGGGCCTGCACGGTGACATC
>DATGQR010000508.1:0-2041 GCA_035304105.1 Thermomicrobiales bacterium
TTTTGCACGGAACGCGATGCACGTGGCAGATCCCCAGAGCCGGACAGATGCCACTCGCCGGGAGCTGCTGGCGCTGCTGCTGGCCAGTCTCGCTTGCGTCATCGTCCTAACCCTGGGGCTCGTCGACACGCGCGGGACGGACATTGTCGGCCTGAGCGTCCGCCCGCTGCTTTTCGCCGCCTTCGCTGCCGGCACCGCGGGTCTCGGAATCACGCTCGTGTGGTATGTGCTGCGGCGAGCGCGGCGCGCCATCTGGCGTGCTGAAACGGATGCGGCTGCCCTCCGCCGTCACCTTGCTACGGCGGAAGCAATTATCAAGGCTGAGCCGCAGGTCCTGGTGTTCTGGGAACAGGATCAGCCCGCCAGGGTCGTCGCACACACGCTCTCCTCTGTCCCCGGGCTTCCCGACGATCACAAGGAGCTTACCCGGTTCGGCTCTTGGCTCGAGACCGAGTCCGCCGAGGCGCTCAAAGCAGGCCTCGACGGGCTTTTCGCCGATGGCCGGCCGTTCAACTTGCTGCTCAAGACGAACGCAGGTGGGCACCTTGAAGCAGACGGCCGTGCCTCCGGTGCTCGTGCTGTCCTAAGGCTGCGTGATGTGGCCGGCTACAAGCGCGATCTCATCAAGATCATCGACCAGCACCGACAGCTGGCCCGCGATATCCGGGCGAGCCGCGCCCTCCTCAACGCATTGCCAATGCCAGTCTGGCTGAAAGGGTCCGACGGGCGGATCGAATGGGTGAACAAGGCCTACGTGGCAGCGGTGGAAGCGGCTGACGAAACCGAGGTCCGCGAGAAGCAAATCGAGCTTCTGGAATCCCGCCAGCGCGCTGCGCTCGAGCGTAAGCTGACCAAACGCGCGCCGCTGACGACGCGCATGCCGCTGATCATCGGCGGCGAGCGCAAGCCGCACGATATCGTCATCGTTCCGCTGGAAGACACGACCGCGGCCGCCGCGATCGACGTCACGGCCGTCGAGACCGCCCAGGGCGAGCTCGATCGGCAGATCGCCGCCTACGATCGCACCTTGGACCGCGTCGCTACTGCGGTCGCGATCTTCGGGCCTGATCGGCGGCTCAATTTCTTCAATGCCGCCTACCAGCGCCTTTGGAACCTCGACCGCGATTGGCTCGAGACGCGCCCCACGGACAGCGACATCTTAGATCGCCTACGCGAGACCTCCCGTCTTCCCGCGACGGTCGACTACCGTGCCTGGAAGGCAAAGCTGCTCGCCTGCTATCAGTCGACAACCGAGCTGGAGGATTGGTGGCATCTGCCGAACGGGCGGATGCTCCACGTCGTGGCCGAGCAAAGGCCCGACGGCGGCGTTATCCAATTGTTCGACGACGTGACAGAGCGCTTCGACCTGGAAAGCCAGTACAACGCTCTCATCAACGTGCAACGGGAAACGCTCGATAGCCTCAAGGAGGGCGTCGCAGTCTTCGCAACAAATGGTCGGCTGAAGCTTTGCAATCAGGCGTTTGCGGCCATCTGGAAGCTGCCGAGCCCCGTCCTCGAGGGCCAACCCCACATCGACGAGATCATCCGCCACGCCTGCGAGCGGTTTGACAACCAGCGCACTTGGGCCCGCATCAGCCGCGCGGTGACCTCCATCTCCGATCATCGTGAGCAAATCGAGGGTCAGATGGTGCGCCCCGACGGCAGCGTCATCGACTTCACCGTGGCGCCGCTACCCGATGGCGCCACTCTGATCACCTTTGCCGACGTGACCGCCTCAAAGCGCATCGAGCGGGCGCTCGCCGAGCGCAACGAGGCGCTTGTCGCGGCTGACAGGCTGAAGAGCCAGTTCATCAGCCATGTTTCTTATGAGCTGCGCACGCCGCTGACGAACATCATCGGCTTCACCGAGCTGCTCTCCAGCCCGAGGACCGGCCCGCTAAACGAGAAGCAAAGGGAATACCTGAGCGACATCTCCAGCTCTTCGAGGACACTGCTCTCGATCATCGACGACATTCTCGACCTCGCCACCATCGAGGCTGGCGCCATGGAGTTGAAGCTTACGCAGGTCGACGTCCGCAAT